>JBFHDT010000079.1:0-7993 GCA_041584575.1 Porticoccaceae bacterium | reverse complement strand
TCGCTTGGGGTAACTCAAAGTCCAGCGACTCCAGTTCAAGCATTTCGCGCAGTTGGGCAAAAAAAAGTATCTTAATCACCCGGGTTCTCCGCCAATACTTTCATCACTACGCTGCCAGGGGCCGGTTTTACCGCCCTCTTTGGTTAAAACGCGAATACCATCAATGGTCATACCGGGGTCGACGGCTTTACACATATCAAACAATGTGAGTGCGGCAACGGATACAGCGGTAAGCGCCTCCATTTCAACGCCAGTTTTACCGTCTAGCTTGCACATCGCCTCAATGCGAATAACACTATTTTCAAGCTGTATTTCGAAATCGACCTGCACTTTAGAAAGCAGCAAGGTGTGACAAAGAGGGATTAACTCCGGGCAACGCTTGGCACCCTGAATACCGGCGATACGCGCCACCGCCAGCACATCGCCCTTGGCGTGACCGCCCTCCTGTATTAGCGCGAGAGTTTCGGCCCGCATGTGTACATAACCTTCGGCCACGGCAATGCGGGTGGTCACCGCCTTACCACTGACGTCAACCATGGCCGCTTCACCGGCCTGATTAACATGACTTAATTGGGACATAACTTGCCTTTAATGGGGAAACAACGCATTCAAAACAACATCGCTTATGAAAGCTCTTCGCGGCTACCGCAATCAACATCGCTAGTCGCTTTTAGCTGACCAACAAAATTGCAGGGGCGGTGGCTAGCGTCGAGCTGCTGGGCAATAATACCGTCCCAGGCGGTGCGACAGGCATTGGTCGAACCGGGCATGCAGAACACCAAAGTGCCGTTAGACAGTCCACCCAGTGCTCGCGACTGCACCGTAGAGGTGCCGATATCTTGGTAAGAGATTTGCCGAAATAACTCACCATAGCCATCAATAGTCACATCGAACAGGGGCTCAACGGCCTGAGGCGTGGAATCTCGCCCGGTAAAGCCGGTGCCGCCGGTGATTAATACCACTTGAATATCATCAGAGGCAATCCAACGCGCCACCAGGGCACGAATTTGGTAGAGCTCATCTTTGAGAATCACCTTTTCGCCCAATTGGTGGCCCGCCGTTTTCAGGCTATCAACCAGGTATTGACCCGAGGTATCGGTGTCTTCATTGCGACTGTCGGATACCGTTAATACGGCGATGGTTAGGGGCTTAAAATCATCTGCGTAATTTTTTGCCATCACTTAATCTCCTTCACTACTGTTTATTAACTAACCACCCAGCATGGCCAAATGACGGGTGCCACCAGTCTCACCGTCCTGTAAATAATGGCTCACTTTCTTGTCATTTAATTGTGCTTGCATATAGGCAATTAATTCATCTTTCTGATCTTCGCGTTGTAGCAAGTTACGCAGCTCAATACCTTTGTCAGAAAATAGGCAGAGATGTAGCTTGCCGGTGGCGCTAATACGCAGACGGTTACAGCTGGCGCAAAAGTCCTTGCTGTAGGGCATAATCAGGCCAATACGGCCCTTATAATCGGGGTGATAAAACTCTTCAGCGGGGCCGGCATCTTTGCTGCGCAGGGCTTGCTCCCAACCTTCGCTCAGCAGGCGTTCTTTAATCGACTCACCCGAAACATGGTTGCGCTGGTAAAAATCCTCATTGTCACCGGTCTGCATCAGCTCAATAAAACGCAAGGTAAGGGGTTTATGTTTTACCCAGTTAAGAAACTGGTCAATTTGATTGCCGTTATAGCCACGCATCATCACTGCGTTGACTTTGATAGAAGTCAGACCCAGCTCGGCGGCGCGATCGAGACCATCCAGTAATTCCTGTAAACGGTGATGGCCGGTAATGGCCTGAAAAATTGAAGGGTCGAGGCTATCAATACTTAAATTTAAACCATCGAGACCAGCGTCAACCCAGCTTTCAACACGCTCCGGCAATTTATAGCCATTGGTGGTGATTACCACTTTTTCAATACCCGGCGTTTGTTTCACAGCCTGAATAATTTCAGGCAGGTCGCTACGCACCGAGGGCTCACCCCCGGTAATACGAATCTTACGGGTGCCCGCCTGGGCAAAAGCCGCGGCGATATTGCGAATTTCGTCGAGGCGCAAAAAGCCACCGCCCGAGCGACCGCTATCGCCTTGATAGCCATCGGGCAGACAGTAATTGCAGCTAAAGTTGCAAACGTCAGTGACAGACAGGCGCAAATAACGGAACTCGCGCCCGAAGTAGTCTTGTAACATATCAAACACCTTTCCAATGTCGGGAGGATAGAAGGTTTCCCCGCTATCCCTCTGAATCGTCTGCTCACCAATACCAAATAGTATTGAATGAATGCAGCATTCACGGCGCCGGATTCATGCCCACCTGCGAGTTAAACTGCTGGTGGTACTTAGAGCCCCGGAGCTCGGAGTTTGTTAGTAAATAAATTGTGTTCAGGCCCAAAAGCCTGAGGCCTAAGTCTATCACAGTGTTGTGACTGGCAATGCCACCACCGGATACCATCCTGTCAGGCCATGCCTCGGGGGCCGCATGCAGTGATGAATTAACTCTACGCGCTTCAATCCCTAACCAAACTGGCGCTTAAAACGCCATGCCCCGAAGGCAAAAATAAGACTACCCAACAACGTGAGACCGAGTAGGGAATCCCAAAGAATATCGAGTCCCGCACCTTTCAATAAAATGCCGTAAGCCATTTCGATATAGTAATACAGAGGGGACAAATACATCGCTTGCCGTAGACCGGGAGGCATCGCTTCCGGCGGTGTCCATACGCCAGACAGCAGGATGACCGGCGCCATAATCAATATGGCCAACATACCAACCTGGGCAAGATTGGCCGTAAGTGTTGCGGCGAGCAGGCCAAGCCCCGCCGTACTAAAGACATACAGCAAAGTGACAGTAAAAAAGAGCGGCAAACTACCTTTTAGAGGCACATCAAAAGCCAAATCGAGGATCAGAAAAACACTGACTGCCGTACCCAGTAAAATCACCAACATCATCGACAATACTTTGGGCAGCAAGATTTGAATCGGCGTTAAGGGCGAAACACTCAGTTGTTCGATGGTGCCCCGCTCCTTTTCCCGCACCGTGGCAGCTGCTGGCAACACAATAGAGAAAACGGTAATAACAGTCATCAGTTCGGCGATGGCAAAGAACCAGGCATCGTTTTGATTAGGGTTGTACCAGACCCGGTGCCTGTCTTCTATGCGCGGCATTGAATGTAAACTCTCAACGCTCTGCCCGGTTCTTGCCAGTGCTGCATCTAGCCCGTATTTGCCGACTATTTGCCCAGCATAACTGGCCGCCAATGTTCCCAACACCGCATTACTTGTATCAATCTGCATTTGCACACCCGTTGGCTGCCCCTGCAATAAGTGTTTTTGGAAATTGGGAGGGACATCAAGCAGGGCCATAGTCTCACCCTGGTCAAGTAATTTAAGCCCCGTGGCAGCATCTGCCACTTCACCATCCAGACGAAAGTAGGGTGGCCTAAAGCGATAAATCAACTCTCTTGACGCCTGGCTATGGTCACTGTCAACAACCACAACGGCGGCCTGATTGAGTTGCAGGCTAACGCCGGAACCCGCAATATAAATATCCAGCGTAAAGGCATAAACAACAACAAACATCAGTGCCAAATCGCGGGATAATTGCAGCAATTCTTTTACCGTTAAAACCCGTAAACGGCGCAGCCACATGACTATTTTTGTCATCCCCTGAAAACTCATGAGCGTGGCCTTTTACGAAACAGAAAAAAGCTCAGACTCCACAGCACAATGGCGTAAATCAGTAGCATCACCACATCGCCCCACAAAATGTCGAGCCCTATGCCCTTGATAAAGCTACCCAGTACGATGTTGGTGTAATACATAGCGGGAAAGAGGTGAGCCTCAAAGCGTGCCGCAGCATCTAGAGAAGAGACCGGTATCAGCAAACCGGAATAAAGAACGGAGGGCACAACGGTGATAATCGCCGTCATAATCATTGCCGCGACCTGGGTGCGAACCAACAGAGAGACCAGCAGGCCAACGCCGGTAGTACAAATAACGTAAATCACAGAAGCCAGCAGAAAAAATAATGGGTCGCCTTTAAAAGGAGCCCCAAACAGTGCTGTCGCCATAAACCAGAGAATGAGCACATTGAGGATGGAGATGCCGACGTAGGGTAGCAACTTGCCAATTAGAAATTCACCACGGCTAACGGTGGAAGTATAAATATTATAGATGGAGCCATTTTCCTTTTCTCGCACCACACCCAGCGCCGTTAAAAAGGGCGGCGAAACCATAAGAATAAACATAATCAATGCGGCGGCCACCGACCAGCGACTGTTTAATTCCTGATTATATAAATAGCGCAATTCTAGTCGCACTGGCGAGACCATTGCTGCGGCTCTCTGCAATGTGATGCCCTGTGTGCGGGCGATAAAACGGGCGAGTAAGTCGGCATTGGTCGAGGCATTGATGGCGATGGCATAACCTTTTGCCGTCTGTGCGCGGAAGGGAAACGTGCCGTCAATCAAGGTTTGTACGGGAGCCGGTTGCCCTGCACTTAAACGCTGCTGAAACTTCTGCGGAATAATAAGGGCCAGCCGAATTTTGCTATCAGCCAGTAAATCAGACAGCTCGTCCTCACTCTGCACACTGCCCTGGTAATCGAAATAACGCGAGGCCATAAATTGATGCACATAATCCCGGCTCATTTCCGAGCGATCCTGGTCTAGAACCGCAAAGGGAAGCTTTTCCACATCGAGAATAATTCCGTAACCAAAGACCAGCATCAAAACGCTGGGCACCACAAATGCCAGGGTCAGAAACAGCCGGTCGCGAAGGATTTCACGCCACTCCTTAAAGGCTAGAACGCGAATGCGGGAAATATTCATTCACCGGCCTTCTGTTTTTCCAGCGCCAGGACACGATAAACGAAGACATCCTCCATGGTCGGTGGTCGTTCATGAATGGCAATAGTCTGTATATTTTGGGCCGCCAGCAAGGTGTGAATCTTCGCCCTCGCGGTATCGGGTTCCTGCACAAACAGGTGAATGTGTTGACCAAATAATGCGGCTCCCACAAAATCACTTTTCTCCAACAGATCCAGAGCCGCTAGTGGCTTATCGGTGAGAAGCTCTAACAGTTGCCCCGCCTCGGCCTGCAAGGCCTGTTTCATCGCCGTCGGCGTAGCATCTTCCACAACGCGCCCCGCGTACAGGAGCACCAGATGATCGCAGTGCTCCGCTTCGCTCATATAATGCGTAGTGACCAGTACGGTGATTTTTTCCTGGCGCGACAAACGCACCAGTATGTCCCAAAAAAGGCGGCGCCCAACGGGGTCAACACCCGAGGTTGGCTCGTCGAGAAATAATACTTTGGGCCGATGAACCAGCGCACAACCCAGTGCCAGGCGCTGGCGGATACCCATTGGCAGGCTGGCGGCACGGCTTTTCTCGAAGCCCTTTAGCCCCGCCATTTGTAGCACCCAACGGGTTCGCTCTTTGGTATCGCGAGCACTCAAGCCATAAATACCCGCATAGAGACGAATGTTTTCCAGAACACTCAAATCCAGATACAACGAAAAAGCCTGTGACATATAACCAATGCGCTGCTTGATGGCCTGACTGGCAGAGCGCATATCGGCACCGGCAACTCGTCCTTCACCGGCACTGGGTTTGAGAATGCCGGTGAGCATCCTTATTGCGGTGGTTTTGCCGGCACCATTGGCACCCAGTAGACCGAATATTTCGCCCTGCTTCACCTTAAAGCTGACGCTATCAATGGCGCGAAAATTACCAAAATCGCGGCTCAGGTTTTCCGCCTCAATCGCCAGTTCATCGTTTTGGGGCGAATTGTTGCTACCCCTGTAGTGATGAAATAGGCCCTCCTGCGAGTCCCCCGCTTTAGTCACTTCCCGCTGGCGGAGCATACTCACGAAAGCATCTTCCAGTTCGGGCTCTCGGGCATATAGCTCGTGTAATTGCATGTCGGGCAGGGCTTCTGCCACCTGCTGTTTTGCCCTGTCCGGTGGCAGCTCATCGACAAAGACTTTCAAACGTGGCCCCAGCGCCTCTATTTGCGCAAAACGTTTTTTCAGCCGGTCGAGGGCTTCTATCTGCGGCTCGACACGCATTTCCACCACACTACCCGGGGCCTGTTGCAAAATGGCCTCTGGCTCCCCGGCTGCCAACACGCGGCTATCGTGAATCAACGAGAGGCGATGAAAGCGAGTGGCTTCGTCCATGTAAGCGGTGGAAATAAGGGCGCTAACGCCTTTGTCATGTAATAACTCGGCGAGAATTGCCCAGAAATCTCGCCGCGAAACCGGGTCGACGCCGGTGGTCGGCTCATCGAGAATAATCAGCTCAGGCTCGTGAATTAAAGTGCAAACCAGCCCCAACTTTTGTTTCATACCGCCAGAAAGCTGCTTCATTGGGCGCTGCAAAAATTGATCGAGCCGAGTCATGGCAAGTAATTTTTGTTTGCGCTGGCGCAAGACATCGGCGGGCACATCGCGCAACTGGGCGAAAAAATTAATATTCTCCTCCACCGAGAGATCGCCATAGAGATTGAGGCCCAGGCCCTGGGGCATAAAACCGATTCGCCCTTTGATTTTTTCCGCCGCCGCCTCGGAGTCAATGCGCTCACCAAACACCTCCACAGTGCCGCCATCGTAGGTCAAAACCCCGGCAATGATTTTCATCAATGAGCTTTTACCCGCGCCGTCGGGGCCAATCAGGCCGTAGATTTCACCCGCCCCAATAGTCAGGTCCACCCCATCGACCGCGACCTGTTTGCGGTAACATTTCGTCAGCCCCTGTACGCGGACAATGGGCTCAGCGGGAGCAGTGCCAGAGCCGGCACTTACCAGCGGGGGTTGGCCCATTCAACGCCCTCCTGCCAGCGAATCACGGCATCGGCGGGCAGGCCCGGCGTCAGGCGATGATCCGGGTTTTCGTCCAGATAGAGCTTAACGGCGTAAACCAGTTTCACACGCTCGTCGGGGGTCTGTACTTCTTTGGGAGTAAATTCAGCCTGGGATGCGATATAGCGCACCGTGGCCGGGAAGGGTTTATCGGGAAAGGCATCGGTATAAACGCGCGCTGGCAAGCCCAGCCTCACCTTGCCAATGACTTTTTCAGGGATATAAACTTTGAGATACAAGCGGTCGAGATTGACGATATCAAACAGCGGGCTGCCCGCAGCGACCACTTCGCCCTTATCGGCAATGCGGGTAGTAATGGTGCCACTCGCCGGCGCATGAATGGTGAGATCAGCCAGCACACTTTGCACCTCAAGCAGCATTGCCTTTGCCACCTCACACTGCGCATCCACCGCGTCGAGCTGACTACGGGCAACTGTCCAGGCCGAGTGTGTGCGCTCGGCTTCACGTTTCGCTGCCGAGCCCCGGTCATACAACTCACGCAAGCGGTCTTTGTCACGCCTGGCCTGTTGCTCAGTCGCCGTCGCCGCCTGGCACTGTGCCTCGGCGGCCACTACCTGTTGCTTGGCTTGCGTCACTTTAGCGCGAACCTGAACATCGTCGAGTCGAGCCAGCACTTGTTCTTCTACTACCGCCTCCCCCTCACGGGCCATGATGGCCACAATTTTTCCCGGCACCTTGCCCGCTACCGTGTAGTGATCCCCTTCTATGCGGCCATTGGCTTGAACCAGACCCTCGGGCAATGGCTCTTGCCGCAAGTACTGCCACCAGGCACCTGCCAGCACGGCGGCTAAAACCACCAGTAATAGCACTGTTATTGTGGTTTTCACTTGTCCTGCCATACATCAATTCCTTTTAATCTCTTTTACAGCTCAGCCACTGAGCGCTTAACACGCAGGCTCGCCAATACCGCGTCGTAGGTAGCGTTAGCATGATTGTAGAGGCTGGCAACACGTAGCGTTTCGGCATCGAGCACTTCAGTATTTGTGGAAATCCCGTGCTCGTAGCGATCACGATTGACCCTGAGGTTTTCTTCCGCCTGAGCGATAGCCTTTTCAGTTACCGGGATTCGCTTGGCGGTTTCCTGCACATCCAGCCAATACTGCCTGAC
>JBFHDT010000078.1:0-8040 GCA_041584575.1 Porticoccaceae bacterium | reverse complement strand
CTGAAAGTGTAGAAAAATTCATTTTCCTGCCGCGCACTAGCGGCCGATTGCTGACGTTTGGAGACTTTATCTTTAAACCTTGCTACATGTGAGCAACTTGGAAATTTACGCGGGAAGAATCATCCCAACAAAGCGTTTGATAATAAGACCAGACGTCGTAAATAACGCTCAATGTCTATCGTCAAACCGACTAGCAACTTTTCGTCCAGGCTCAACTCACACGGCAAGGCAAGTGCACAAAGCATAATCAACGTTTTTTTAATGATTTGCTGTATTGCCAGTAGCTTACCTGATGCTTAAGAAGTAGATATTCCGTGTCGATAACTACGACCTAATAGAAATCAATTATATTTCGTACGATCAAAACAGACCTTGTTACGCCCCTGTGCTTTAGCCGAATAGCACGCCTGGTCAGCCAAACTTAATAACTCTTTGGAGGTAAAAGTACCCGGTTCAAAGCGCACGGCACCAATGCTGATGCCGAAGATGAAATCCACACTACCACTGGTAAATCGATAGCTGGCAACAAAGGCACGGAAGCTTTCGCAAATCCTATTCGCATTGGCCATATCACAGGTGGCCAAAATCACTCCAAATTCATCACCACCAAAGCGGGCCAGGGTATCGGAGGTACGCAATAAGTTGCTCAAGCCCTTCGCTATATCCTTTAAAACTTGATCTCCTGCCTGATGGCCTGCTGTATCGTTAACAACTTTAAAATAATCAAGATCGAGAAAACACAGCACATGTTGCTCATTATTCTCAGCAGGAGCACTGTTAAAACTACTCAAGCGTCGCTCAAACTCCCGTCGGTTAATGAGGCCTGTCAGAGGATCGTGTTTGGCTTCGTAGGTAAGCTTTTCGGTGATCTGATGTTGCAGGGTCACATCGCGAATAAAAATCGCCATCCCCGGTGAGCTTTGCTCACTATCGACAAACGGCTGCAAGGTCACCTCGGCGTTGATGACTTGATCCGTTTTAGAGCGCAGATATATTTCGTGGGTTTTATGGGGGCTGTGGCCGGTGTCAATAAAGGCTTGTATGTCCTGTACCAACGAAAAATTATCGATATCTTCATGGGGTAACAGGTCAAAAATATTCCTGCCCAGGCAATCCAGCACCTCAGTACCCAAGAGCTGCTCACAGGCGGGGTTTGCCAATAGAACATGACCCTTGTTATCAATATAAAACACAGCGTCCTTAATCGAGTTCAAGGTCACATCGACGCGCTGTTTCTCGAAAAATAACTGCCTGGAAGTAATCGCGTGCTCCTCTAGCTCTCTTTCCAAATCAAGCGTTCTGTCGGCGACCTGTTGCTCAAGGTTGTCCTGATGATGTTGTATTTCTTGCTGTGATACCTGCTGCCTTCGATAAGCTTTGTTATAGGTATCAATAACAAGGCTCAGCTCGTCCCTGGCTCCACCGGCTGGCACCGGCCGATGGGGCAGTGAAGAATCTACACGGCGGATGTCATCCAGCAGCAGGCTCAAGCGTTTGTCGATAAAGCGTGAGTACGCCGAACGCATAGTTATAAGCACCGTAGCGGCAAAAAGTCCGATTAAAATCATCGACATACCGAAATCAGCGATTAAATGCGTATAAATCCGTCGCGGGCTTAACTGTAATTCCAGCTCGCCGATAACCACCGTACCCTCTGCATCGGCATGGCGAATACTGGTCACGGTGTGAAAGTATAAGTTAGAGGAGTCCGCAACCCCTCGCCTCACTAAGCCTGCAGAGCGTCCCTCGCCAGCCACTGTAGGAACGTTCATTTGTCCGAAGGCGTCGATAACGCGATGGTCTTTATCGCGGATGACAAAGGCTTCGACATCACTATCGATCATCAACCCTGCACTAATCAGACGCACAGTGCGCAGGTTGTTCTCGTATAAAGGCTCAGACAGAAGTAACGAATAGGTTGCAGCAAGCTCCCTAAGATTGGCTGCCATACGGTCGCGTTGATCCAAATAACGGATGACCTCAAAACCAGCAACAATTGTCACAAAGAGTAGCGTACTGACCACAATCACCCGCCGCGCGAGTTTAAAAAATATCTTGTCAGTGTATTTCAAGGTGGTTAAAAACCTCTTTAAAAAAGCACTCCGTCCATTTTGTTACCGGCAAGAGGCTAGGGCTTATGCTCTGCAGTCTGCCAAAGTCGGTCGGCAATTTTTATATTTTCGTCTCGATTGAGCTGCCAGGTTTTTTGGGCGACCCGATTCAAGAGTAAATAAAGGCGCCCTGCGACGATTTCATAGGCGCGGGGGTCGATGGGCAAGCGCTTGCCCATACTTACACCATAGGCACAATACCCCCCATAGGCAGGGACAAATTTCTGCGGATCAGATTCAAATTGCTGTGCATGCGAGGCCGAGCTAAAAAGATAGATTGCACCCTGATAATGAGAGGCAAAATCTACACTTCCCTGCTCGACGCGCGCATCAAAATAGCTCACCACATCGTAACCCGATACAGCAATATTATCCGCATCAATATTAAGCTGGCTCGAGCTTGCAAGAGATGCCAAAGAACACAGCACTGTCATGAGAATCACGCTTACAGTGGATCTAAAAGTGCGCTCAACACAGAGGCATCCAGAACCTTTCACGAAAACATCCATATTACCTTCTTATTTTATACTTTAATTCCAGCAGCCGATTCTCACCCATTCAAGTCCCGTTGTAAATGTAACTACTTCTAAAAACAACTACTTAGCAAAACTACCACCATCCACAGACATCGGATGACCAGTGACAAATGACGCCTGGTCCGAGCACAACCAGACTGCCGCTTCGGCAATTTCAGCGGGTTTACCCAAGCGCCCCACCGGCTCCATTTTTCGCATCATTTCATAGCCCTTTTCGGAGCCTTTGACGATGCGATTAAGCATCGGGGTTTCAATAGCACCGGGGCATACCGCATTGACTCGAATCTCTTGTTTGGCAAATTCCAGCGCAGCCGATTTAGTCATGCCAATAACGCCATGTTTGGCCGCGACATAGGCATTCCCCCGTGGCACACCCACCAGCCCGGCAAGTGAAGAGGTGTTGACGATCGCTCCCGGCGACCCCTGGCGCAGAAACTGCTCAATTTCATACTTCATACACCACCAAACACCTTTGAGGTTGACGGCGATATTCAAGTCAAAATTCTCTTCGGTGCAAGTAATCGTTGTCGCCTGAGTGTCGCCCTCTACTCCAGCGTTATTAAAAGCGGCATCAAGACGACCATAAGTCTCAACCGCACCTTTGATTAACGCTTCAACCTCGGGACCTTTAGAAACATCGCATTGAATAAAGGTCGCCTCACCACCGGCATCTTTAACCAGAGAAACAGTTTCATCACCACCGACGACATTGACATCAGAGACTACAACTTTTGCCCCCTCACGGGAAAAAATGAGCGCAGCTTCACGACCAATACCCGACCCGGAACCGGTAATAACAACGACTTTATCCTGCATTTTTCCACTCATAAATCACTCCTAAATTTCTAATGAATAAATTTTCTGGCTGCCACGCTAATCACCGCTCGCAGGCCTGTCAAGAGACCCATTCTTGTACTCATGGGTAACAATAATCAGGATTGCCATTGCCTAGCCCCCACCGCTCGCGGTATCTTTCCCACCTTACTTGCTGGTAAGCCTACCAACACCGCCAACATAAAAGGAGAAAAATTGTGAGTATTGCTGGATTAGATGACGACCTACTGTATGAAAAGAAGGGCAAACTGGCCTATATGACGTTCAACCGCCCGTCTGAGATGAATTCTATTACCCCTAAAATGCTAGAAGATCTCGACCGTATTGCCGACGATTTCAACAATGACAACGAGTTACTGGTTCTGATTGTTACTGGTGCTGGGGAACAATCTTTTTGTGCCGGCGCCGATTTGAAAAAGACTATCACCAAATTGACAGAGAATGCTGACAAGGGTGAGCGCTTTATGAAAGACCCGAGCAAGCGCTTCTTCCACGGTGTCTGCAAACCTATCATCGCAGCGGTGAATGGGTTTTGCCTGGCCGGTGGTACCGAGATTTTGCAAGGCATGGATATTCGTGTTGCCGCAGAGCACGCCCGCTTTGGTCTGCCTGAAGTGCACTGGGGGATTATCCCCGGCGGTGGCTCCCACGTGCGATTACCCCGCCAAATTCCCTACTGTCACGCCATGGACATTTTGCTTACCGGTCGCCAAATCACCGCTGAAGAGGCACTACAATTTGGCCTGATTAACAAAGTCGTACCCGCCGACCAGGTGATGGCTGAGTGTGAAAAATACGCGGCAATGATTTGCGCCAATGGCCCACTAGCGGTACAGGCTGCCAAAGAGGCCGCCATCAACACCTACAACATGGGCTGGAGCGAGGCCTTTTCAACAGAAGCTGTCATTGCCGAGCGTATCTTCAAGACTGCCGATGCCGTTGAGGGACCAAAAGCCTTTGCCGAAAAGCGCGAGCCTGTTTATCACGGCAAGTAATCGACAAGCTTAACCAAAACCATAGCCACGTGGAATACTCGCTAAGCAGCCACCACCTCCACGTCAAATTATCGCCTATCCCTGGATGGGCGATAAGGCATTAAAATCTATCGTCGAGAACAACTATGTCAACCAAGCCTTTTGCTATCTGCAAAAAAATCTGCATCAACTATGGTTTACTCCTACTATTGGCGATCAGCGGCAATAATAGCTTTGCCTCTGCTGTCTACAAGGTCGATTTAAAAAAGAGATTACACGGCAGCAACGTCTTAACCGAAATAGACAAACTTAATGCCCCCGGCTCAATCACCATTCTTAAGCTATCAAATGTTGGCACACAAACTGTCGGCTGCAGGGCAATTTTTGACCCCCGTATTGACCAGAAAAAAACGTTTAAACGACTATTAAAACCCAACACTGAAGTTTCTATTCGCCACTCTACTTCCCGAACACCGAATCGAGTAAAAATTGATCTCCAGTGCCATCCTTTACAGAAAAAGCCTACCGCTGAAGAAACACCGAGCAGAGCGAAATAAAGCATATCGACTACGTTATTAAATACGGCCTGGGGCATAAGCCGACGAGTAGAGAAGGATTTGCCAATGCAGAAACACTGTGGGGGCGACACCACTTAACGGGCTTGCCGATATACGGGAAAATTTCTACGCTAAATACATGCCGGCAATACGGTGAGTAGGCTAGACCAATTTTTGAACATTCTCGACGACGGGCGCGCTGAAGCAGGTTTGACTAAGCTAGAGAAAAACCCCACAAAATGAGGCGTCCACCTCAGTTTTTATACTCAAGTATATGGAAGCAGCCTTTCAACGGCTTTTTCTGTCGATAAATAGACCCGTTTTTCACCCAGCCGCTCATAGAGCTTCGTGCCATAGAGCCTGTCCAACACCGGCCCTTTGACTTCTGCCAAATGTAATCGCACCCCGGAAGATGACAGCTCTTCCTCAATGGTCTCCAGCATTTCAAGTCCGCTAGTATCGACGTAGGCGACACCTGAGAAAATCAACACCACGTCGGTAATTGTGCTATCTAGCACCAGATTGTGCAGCTCTGTTTCCACTCGCGGTGTATTGGCAAAATAGATATTTTCATCAATCCTCACTAGTAGTAACTGCGGCCATGTTTCCACCTTGTGGCGATGAATATTGCGGTAGTGCTCAGTACCGGCAACGCGACCCACTACCGCAATATGAGGCCTGCTCGTACGATACAAAAAGAGTAACAGGGCGAGGCCAACACCGAGCATCAAACCCTGTTCGATGCCTAAAATCAGCACCCCCACCAGGGTCACTCCCTGGGCAGTACCGTCGCCCTTATCATAGGACCACGTGTGCTTTAAGCCTTTAATATCAATCAGCTGCCACACGGCCACTACAATTATTGCCGAAAGAACAGCTTTGGGGAGATTCTCCAATAGGTCCGTGAACAGAAAAGCTGCTAGTCCCACCAGCACAGCCGTCACAATCGCTGCCAGCTGCGTGCGCGCCCCTGCATCAAAATTGACCATTGAACGAGAAAATCCACCAGCAACCGGCATTGTGCCTGCACATGCCGCTGCCACATTAGCCAAACCGAGCGCTCTAAACTCCTGATCGGGGTCTATTTTCTGGCGACGTCTAAAAGCCAGTACCTTGGCTACAGAAATACTTTCGACATAGGCAATAACGGCAATCATACCTGCCGCTGGGAGCAACTCAGTCCAACCTTGCGCTTTCATAAAATCGAGGCTTGGTATAGGCAATCCCTGAGGCACCAAACCAACCACCGCGATATCGAAACGCCCGTGTGCATCCATCAAGCCAGCAATTAATATCGCCCCAATAACTACAAACAAGGGTGCCGTTCGACCGATGATTACAGCACTTTGCTGCTGCATACCCAACTTAGTCAGTACTATTACCAAAGGCTGACGAGCAAGAATGAGCAGCACAACGGCGGCACTACCGAATATCGTCGCCGCTAAATTATACGTTTGAATATTGCCGGCCAAGGTTTGCACCAATAGGGCAAAGCTAGCGCCCTTGGGCACACTAATGCCCGTTAGCGCCGCCAATTGGGTGCCAACAATAAAAATAGCTGCACCTGTGGTAAAACCCGTTAGTACCGGATGGCTAATAAAATTAGTCAGCCAGCCTAATCGAAGAAACCCCATCCCCAACATAATCAAACCAGTAAGTGCGGAAAGAATTAAAGCACCGGTCAGATATTTATCGGGATCCCCGTCCGCATAGGGTGCTAACGCAGCGGCTACCATTACCGCTGCCACCGCCACCGGACCGACGGCCAACGCCCTGCTGGTGCCGGTAAAGGCATAAATAATTGGTGGTAGTACGCTGGCATACAAACCCACTTCGGGTGGTAAGCCAGCCAGTAAACTATAGGCCAGAGCCTGGGGAATTAAGAGAATGGCTGTAATCGTACCGGCGAGAAGATCCTGACTGAACTCAGTGTTATCTCCTCGCCTAATATCGCCGAACAGGGGGAAAAAACGCGCGTAGGCTGGCTTGTTGGTAGAACGCTTTTGATTCATGCCAAAAAAACCCGGTGATCTATATTAGCGCCTCATTATATATAACCTCAAGAACTATAGATATTCGATTTAACTATATAAAAAGACGCTTAGCAAAACCTTCAACATTCTATAACCCATGCATTAACAGACAAGGCTTCACCCAGAACGCTATGATAGCTGTCTTGATACATCTGAGAGTAAGAACGCGCTAATGACCGATCTCGCTAGTATTGTTTCCGATCTTCGCGCCGAAGGCGACGAACTCTACCAATTCCTACTAACATTAGAGGAAGCCGACTGGTCTCACGCCACCGCTTTCAAATCCTGGACTGTCAATGATGTGGTCGCCCACCTCTACTTTGGTGACTACCTGGGTGTCACCTCTCATAAAGATGGGCAAGCCTTCAAAAGCTTTATGGCTGAAGTTCAGGATTCTGGACTAACATTGGCCGAATTCACCCGCCAGTGGCTCGACAACTTGAGCGGAACCCAAATGCTAGAGCGGTGGCGGGGACTGTTTCTAGAAATGTGCGATCGCTTTGCCACCAGCGACCCAAAGTTACGACTAACCTGGGCTGGCCCCGACATGGGCATACAGATGTTTGCCACAGCCCGTTTGATGGAAACCTGGGCTCACAGCTGGGCAATTTACGATCTGCTTGGTGTACAAAACCTACAAAGTGACCGCATTAAACACATTGCAACCATTGGTGTAAAAACCTACCAGTGGACTTTCATCAATCGTGGCTCAACCCCGCCCGGCCCCCCGCCCTATATCAGCTTGCAAGCGCCCTCAGGCAAGCTTTGGGAATGGAATGCGGAGCAAGACGACAATAAAATTAGTGGTGACGCTGTGGAGTTTTGCCAGGTCGTAACCCAGGTGCGTAACATTGCCGACACTACACTAAGCGTTACTGGAGAACCCGCAAAACAGTGGATGGCAATTGCTCAGTGTTTTGCCGGGCCAGCGGAAGAACCACCAAAAAAAGGGCTTAGAAGGCCCTTATAAAGACACATTACCGAAACAGGTTTAT
>JBFHDT010000077.1:0-8054 GCA_041584575.1 Porticoccaceae bacterium | reverse complement strand
TGACCGTTGATGACATAGTCGTCACCATCACGCACAGCCATGGTGCGAATCCGTGTGGTGTCTGTACCACTCGTCGGTTCGGTAACACCAAAGGCCTGCAAGCGCAGTGAACCATCAGCAATTCCGGGCAAGTATTTTTTCTTCTGTTCTTCAGTGCCATGGCGCAGCAAAGTTCCCATGGTGTACATCTGGGCGTGGCAGGCTCCACCGTTACAACCGCTGCGTTGAATTTCTTCCAGAATAACGCAACCCGCTTCGATGGGCAGACCTGCACCACCGTATTCCTCCGGGATCAACACCGAGAGAAAACCAGAGTCGGTCAACGCCTGCACAAACTCTGTTGGATAAGTATCGGTATCGTCCAGAGCACGCCAATACTCACCGGGATACTGACTACATAACTTGGCTACCGCTTCGCGGATTTCGGGGTAATTAGAATTCGTACTGCTCATAATGGTCGCCGTCTCGTCGAAAATGAAAATTCAAAAAGCCTGCCTACAATTACTAACTAAATGCACCTGTATTCTGTAGTAATTACCTGACCGGCAGACTTATAAATAGCTTGCCCATTGAAAGTCAGGGCGGCAAAAAGCGATGGATTCTAAAGGGATTTGATAAGTCAGTAAACTTACCGGCGAGACGACAACTCTACTCAAGGAAAAAGATCTCACTCAAAGCGCATCGTAATGTCCCTCATGAGTGAGAAAAAAAGGGGCTTAAAGCACGTCATTGACCCAGGCTAAATAGTAACTAATGCCACCCAGCACACTAACCACTGCCCATAGTACCAACAACAACTTCCAAGGACTGTAGGGTCTGCGTTTGACTTGGTGAGTAGGAAGCGCCAGGTATTCATCTACCCGCGCCTGATCTTCGGCAGAAAGCTTGTCGTTTTTATCCATCATTGGTATCCGGGTTTGTACAGTAAATTTAATCCAGCCCTAATCAGTTTCAAGGCCGACAACAAAGCGCGACTCATCCATGGCCATTAGCGAATCGGCACCAACGCTGATGGTCGCTGCCAAAGTGTGAATGCGCGGTAGTATACGATCAAAGTAGAAACGCGTGGTCTCTAATTTCGCGGTGTAGAAGTCACTTCCCTCTCCATCCTCAAGGCATTTTTCTTCAGCCACTTCGCCGGCACGCAGCCACAGATAGGCCAGCACTACATACCCGGAGTACATCAAGTAATCGAAGGATGCCGCACCCACCTCTTCGGGGTTCTGCAAGGCTTTCACACCCACCTCCTGAGTCAGTGTCTGCCATTGGGAAAGAGCAGCGGTAAGCGCCGGTAGTCGTTCAGCTTTAAGACTACTCGCGCTGTCTGCCTCACACCAAGCGCGGACCTCCTTCACGAAACCAACCAACAACTTGCCGTTAGAAGCTAGCACCTTACGGCCCAGCAGGTCGAGGGCCTGAATACCATTGGTGCCCTCGTAGATCATAGCAATGCGAGCATCGCGCATATTTTGCTCCATCCCCCACTCGCTGATATAACCGTGGCCACCAAAAACCTGTACACCGTGGCTGGCACATTCAAAACCGGTCTCGGTCATAAAGCCCTTAGCAATGGGCGTCAACAGCGCCAGTAAATCCTCAGCGCGTTGGCGTTCGGCCTCTTCTTCACTCAACTTGGCGATATCGAGAAAGGACGATAAATAGTGTGCAAACAGACGATTACCTTCGGTCAATGATTTAATCGTTAGCAGCATACGGCGTACATCGGGGTGAACGATAATCGCATCAGCCGGACCATCGGGGTTCTTTGGCCCACTCAACGAGCGCATCTGCAGGCGCTCACGAGCGTATTTGACCGCATTCTGCAAGGCCAGCTCACCATGGGCAATACCCTGAATAGCGGTACCCACGCGGGCGGCATTCATAAAGGTAAACATACAGTTGAGACCGCGATTAAGCTCACCTAGTAAAAACCCGGTAGCCCCATCAAAGTTAATGACACAAGTAGCGTTGGCGTTGATACCCATTTTATGCTCGATAGAGCCGCAGCTGACGCCGTTTGCAGCTAAACCTCCATCGGCCTTGGGCAGGTATTTAGGCACTAAAAACAGAGAAATACCCTTGGTCCCCGCAGGCGCATCCGGCAGACGAGCGATAACGATGTGGACAATATTATCGACCATATCGTGGTCACCCGAGGAGATAAAAATCTTGCTGCCACTGAGGGCGTAACTGCCATCGGCATTCGGCTCAGCTTTCGTGCGCAACATGCCCAGATCAGTACCACAGTGAGCTTCGGTCAAACACATAGTACCGGTCCACTGTCCTGCTACCATCTTTGGCACATAAGCATCAATCAAGTCTTGCCTGCCATGGGCGAGAATCGTTGCCCGCGCACCCTTGGCCAAAAAGGGATACATGCTCCAGGCCCAGTTGGCACTACCGGCAAACTCATTAAGGACGCTCTCCATTGACGGCGGCAAGGCCTGGCCACCGTATTGTTCAGGACCTGTCAGTCCCGCCCAACCACTTTCAGCGTAGGCTTTATACGCCTCTTTAAAACCACTCGGCGTGGTTACCCCATCTTTAGTCCAGGTACAACCCTCCTCGTCGCCAGACTGATTCAAGGGTACAAGCTCATCCTCACAAAAGGTTGCCATTGCATCGACAACAGCTTCAACCAGGTCGGGAGTCACTTCCTCACACCCAGGCAAGCTCTGCCACAATGCGGGGTAGTCAAATACTTCGTCGCGCACAAAGCGAATATCGCGCACAGGTGCTTTGTAATCAGTCATTAAAATCGCTCCAGATCATTTTTATATTTAGGTAGCAGTTTATGTCTGCGTACGAGCCTTGTCTAACTTACGGCTCTCACACTGAAACAAGAACGCTGTTACAACGCTCAACCCCTTTTAATGGGCCTATTTTGTGTACCAGCAATCAGAACAGCACTATAGTTAAGCTTAAACTTAATCAAAATTACGAGATTTATTTATCCTGGCCACAAGGCAACGGCAGATAGGCAGCGTCGCTAATGGAAAGTTCAATCAAGTATCAACAAAGCCCAACGCACAACCACATGAAGTAGAGTGACAACATGGATCGAAACGCGAATAAACACAAGGACGCATCCCAACAGGCCAATATGGAAAAAAAATTCCACCACGTTGCAGAACATGTCAAAGATGTTCTTTGGGCCTGCGATGCCAAGCTCAATATCACCTACGTCAGTCCTTCCATGGAAAAAACTAGCGGCTTTACCAGCAGTGAACGCATAGACCAACCGGTAGATCAGAATATGACGCCGGCTTCAGCAAAAATGTTTAAGCGCATCGTTACAGAGCACCTATCACAAGGCACAAAAACAACGAATAGCGACCGACCAATCAAATGCCAACTTGAAGCCTACCGTAAAGATGGCAGCAAATACCCTGTTGAAATCAGCGTATCGCTCGTTCGCAACGATGCTGGCGAGATCACTGGCCTGGTTGGCTCAAACCGTGATATTACCGAGCGCAACCGTGCAGAAGCAATTATCAAAGCTATTCACAAAGGTGCGTTTCTAGTTACCGGCGAGGAATATCTCAGAAATCTGGTCTGCCAACTGAGCGCAGCGCTTAATATGCGCTACGCCTTTATTGCCATAATAAAAAACGATCATGCTCAAACGTTGGCATTCTATAATGACGGCGAGTTCGCAGCTAACTTTTCCTACATCTTAAATGGCAGCCCCTGCGAGAACGTGATCGCCGACTCTTCCTGTTATTACTCGAGCGATGTTGCAGCTCTATTTCCCCGAGACAAAAACTTACAAACAATGGGCGTTGAAAGCTACTTTGGCACACCTATATCGAGCCCCACAGGAGATATACTTGGATTATTGGTACTCATGGACGACAAGCCCAGAGATGACATCCCTTTTTTAGAACAGGTACTCCAGGAATGTGCCGACAGAACTGGGGCTGAAATAAATCGCGTTCAAGCTGAACTAAATCTAGCTGAGAGCGAAGAAAAATTTCGCGCACTCTTCGAGCAATCCATAGACCCCTGCTTCACCTATGACCGTCTTGGAAATATACTTTATGCCAACGAAAGTATGTTGAATACATTTGGTTACTCTGAAGAAGACATTCACTCCACCAATGCTTTAAAACTTATCCCCAATACCCCTGAAGATCGAGAAAAAAATCAAAGGACTGTCGCCGAAATATTCTCGACAGGCCAAGCCCGATATGAAGGCTGGCTAATAAAAAAGTCGGGGGATCTTTTTCCCTGCGAGCTATCGGGTAAACTCATCAACCTCAATGGTGAGAAAGTCATACAGGGCGTTATCCGAGATTTAAGCGGGCAATACCGGGCACAAGCACAGGAAAAAGCCGCACAAAAACAGCTGCAAAATTTATTTAGCGGGCTCCAGACACTAATCGCCGTCATTGATGCCAACGGCCTCGTTACATTTACCAATACCAACACCCCTCCTTCGAAAGAATTGCTAAAACACGAAGATATTAAGCTCGGCAGAAAACTATGGGACTACCGCGTATTTAACTACAGCGTCGAAACACAAACGCAAGTAAAAAACGATGTAGCCAAGGCTATTAAGGGGAGCCATACACACACAGACCTTAAAATACTAACCAGTAAAAACCGTTTAAAATGGATACAACTCAGCATTCACCCCATTAGAGACGAACAAGGAAAAATCAAACAACTGGTTGCCGAAGGAAGCGATATTGATCAGCGCAAACGATTGGAACAGCAACTACTCGCCGCGGAAGAACGCCGCCAGGCCTTCCGCATACAAGCCCCTATGGCCGTTCTGGAGTGGGACATAACAACAAACACAATAACAGAATGGAATGCTGCCGCAGAGAAGATGTTCGGTTTTGATTTCAATGATGTTAAAAACAAAGGGGCAGATTTTCTAACTCAGGAAGGCACTTATATAGATAAACAAAAAATTATTCACTCATTAACTTTTGGGAAAAACCAGGCTAAAGTTGTCAGTAAAAATCGCACAAAAAATGGCGATATCATTCGCTGCGAATGGTATAACACACCAATCATCGATAAATCAGGCGACATAATAGGCGCCATGTCAATCGTTCGCGACATAACAACTGAGCGAAGAAACCAACAGCTATTACTCAACAGAGAAGCTGAACAGCGTGAAATTCTCGACTCTATATTTGATGCCGTTTTTACCATTGATGAAACTGGAAAAATAGCAACATTCAACAAAGCGGCAGAAGATCTATTTGGCTACTGCGCCGAGGAAATAATTGGTCAATCTTGTTTACAGCTAATACCTGAAAACCATTTCTCTCAACTTCGGCACTTTTTGCAGCGCTACCTTGAAACCTTCGACCCAAAATATCTGGGGGTCAGTAATGAGATAGAGGGCTTACGTAAAGACAAGAGTACTTTTCCCTCTCGAATTGCCTCTGCAGCACTCAGTGACAATAGAGAGAGAAAGCATCGCTTTATTGTTTCTATGCAAGATATTACCCGCTTCAAAGAGAGTGAGGAGCAGCTGCGGCGCACCCAAAAAATGGATGCCCTCGGCAATCTGACGGGAGGTATCGCCCACGATTTCAACAATATGCTGGGTGTCATCACAGGCTATGCCAATTTGCTGCAAACAACCCTGGTCAAGCAGCCCAAGCTGGAAAAATATGCCTGCGAAATTGTCCGCGCCGGCGAACGAGGTGCTCAGCTGACCGAAAAACTGCTGGGCTTTTCAGCGCACAACATGTCGACTGCTGAAGTACTCAATATAAACGCCCAGTTGCAAATACAGGAGCACATGCTAAAAAAATCTTTAATGCCGCGCATCAAACTAGAATTGGATTTGGATGAGCAATTATGGCCCACCTATCTCAACGCAGGGGATCTAGAAGATGCCGTTTTAAACATTAGCATTAATGCCAGGCATGCAATGCCTGAAGGTGGAATGCTGAACATCCACACCAGCAACGTGCCAATCAGCAACACAGAGGCTATCGCCAAAGGCCTGCCTGCCGGTGACTATGTTTTACTTCGCATTGCCGATAACGGCTACGGGATGGACGAGAAAACCCGAGAAAGAATATTTGACCCCTTCTTTTCTACCAAAGGCGATCAAGGTACTGGGCTTGGCCTAAGCCAAGTCTATGGCTTTATCGAGCGCAGTAAAGGGAAGATTAAAACCCGCTCAAAACCTGGTAGGGGTACTGAGTTCTCGCTTTTCTTCCCTAAACATCACAGCGATGTCAACAAGCGTACAACAACAGCGAGTCAAGAACTGCCTCAGACTGTATTTGCAGGTAAAAAAACAATTTTAGTGGTCGACGACGAGGTAGCTCTTCTCAATTTGCTGGATGAAATATTCAGCCAACAGGGTTACCAGGTCATTCCTGTAGACAACGGGGAAAAAGCCCTGGACATACTCAAAACCACACATGTAGACCTATTGTTCTCTGATGTCATCATGCCCGAAATAGATGGCTACCAACTCGCCGCGACAGTACAGGCACAATACCCCAACATAAAGATCCAACTTGCTAGTGGTTTTACAGACGACCGAATTCCTGGCAAACCAAACACCAACCTTGTCAGCAGCGTGATCCAAAAGCCTTTTAACATCCAAGAGCTGCTTGCCAGGATACGTTACCTGCTAGAAGAAACACCCCAAAACTGACACCCGTCTGATCACACCCTCAGTCGTGGGGAAGAGCGCAGCCTGATGCTTTAAAAGCACATAACCAACCCTCGAAACATCCAAGCTGTGGTAAGGCAAGAGAGGGTACTTAGCCGTCTGACCATCGATTGAAGGGCTCGCTTTAGCCCAACAATTAAAATGGCTTTTTTCGCGCGCCACAATCCATTTAGCGTGGAACTCCCTGCAACCCTTATCAGCACTTGGCAGCACTGTCGAATAACGTCGCAATATACTCAAACAAATCTAAACTCTACACCCAGCATTCAGAAGAGTCTTATTGAGGTCACTTAAACGCATAATATTTTGATAGACTTCACCTACCGACTAAATTATCAGGAGTGGAATATGAACGCAGTAAGTACCACGCTTAGAGTGGTTTTGAGCACCGCTCTTGTATGTCTAGCGTCCGCCCTCGGCGCTACTGAAACAGATTGGCTGGAGTTAAAAGAGGGCCATGAAGGCAAGAAAATTCAGGCCAAAGTGCAACGTATTAAACTGCCCGAACTTGGCAGTGATGGCGGTCAACAGGTAACAGTGACCATCCCCAAAAACAAAATAAAAGATACTAATAAAGTTCACGAGGTGGTTGTGATGGGACAGCGTGACGGCAAGGAAGAAGTACTACCCGGCATCAGTTATGAGTGGTCAGAGGATTATGAGAATGACAACTACGGTTTAATTATCCAACTGGAGAAGATGCAAAACTACCCTATTCGCGTCTATTTGAA
The DNA here is from genome assembly GCA_041584575.1 of Porticoccaceae bacterium. GTDB lineage: Bacteria > Pseudomonadota > Gammaproteobacteria > Pseudomonadales > Porticoccaceae > Reddybacter. Next base: position 668 of record JBFHDT010000077.1, on the reverse strand, counting down.
GGATGATCTACCCCTCCCCGACCACCAGTAACAGCGCCAGTTATTAGCGCTGTGCACCCCGCGCTTTCAGCTTACTGAGCTGACGCTCTCGCTGCTGGCGCTCACTGGGTGTTAAGGGTTGGGGCTTACTGGCAATGCCCATCGATTTAGACAGGCGACTCACCTCCACCGGTGTGAGATCGAGCCAGTCGCCGCTACGCACATAAGAGGGTAGTTCGACGGTGCCAAAGCGAATGCGCTTCAAGCGGCTAACTTCAACACCCTGAGATTCCCACAAACGGCGCACCTCTCGATTGCGCCCTTCGGTCAACACCACGGTAAACCACTGGTGAGAGCCCGAGCCGTCACCGACTTGAATTTTCTTAAAGCGCCCCACGCCGTCCTCAAGCATCACACCCTCCTGCAAACGCTTGAGCATGTCATCGTCGACAATACCGTGAATGCGCACCAGGTATTCTCTCTCAACTTGGCCAGAAGGATGCATCTGTCGGTTGGCGAGCTCCCCATCATTGGTGAATAACAACAAGCCACTGGTATTAATGTCGAGACGACCCACGGCAATCCAGCGGCCATCTTTAATTGGCGGCAAGCTGGAGAAGACGGTTTTACGACCCTCAGGATCCTGGCGGGTACAAATTTCCCCCACCGGCTTGTGGTAAATGAGCACG
>JBFHDT010000076.1:0-8088 GCA_041584575.1 Porticoccaceae bacterium | reverse complement strand
GCAGTGAGTCTTTATTGGTATATGAAAGCTACAACTCGAAAGTTTAAATGCGGCAAAAGCGTGGAAAGAAACACTATGAAATTAACAAAAGTTATCGTGCTCAATCTGTTTCTAGTGCTGTTGTTAAGCGCCTGTAGTGAGAGCGAGCAAAGCGTTACGCCGGGGCAAGTCGCTGCAGATTTTTGGCAGGCGATGGAGATGGGTGATCGCGCTCGGGCCGAGCAATTGGCCGTGCCCGGTAGTTTAGATGGCAGTACGATGGATTTCGAGGCCGAGGGTAACCGTATCGAGAGTATTACTTTCGGCGAGGCTATGGCGTCGGCAGATATGGCTGCGGTACCGACCATCATGGTGGGTGAGTTCAACGCCAGGCCTGTGAAGTTTAGTTTTGATACCCGTTTGGTGCCGGTTGAGGGTGACTGGAAGGTGGATTTCAACACCACCAGCACCGGCATGATGGGAGCGATGTTGAAGGAGGCCATGAATGCCTTCGGCGAAGTGATGGTTGAAGGTGTTGAGCAAGCCATGACGGATTTTGGCTCTGCGCTATCTGAAAGCGTTGATGTGCTGAGTGACGGTTTGCGTGAGGGCTTCGAGCAGGGTGCAGCTGGTTTGTCTCAGAGCCTTGATTCGGCATCAGAGGCTTTAGAAGCTTTGCAGAATAGTGGTGAGAATGCAGCCCCTGTCACCCTTGCGGCTCGCGTCAGCGGTGAGATTAACGGCACGCCGGTAGCACTGGTCGCCTCTGAATGGGGCAAGACCCTGGCTATTTATCAGGGCGATAACTGGGGCTCTAACCCGAGTCTTTTATTGTTTTTGTTTTTACCCGAAGGCGAGCTTCCTGTTGATCGTGTTATCAGTGTGGCAAGTGACGATAATTCTTACGGTCATCCTCATGTGCACTATCGCTGGCGCGATGGGGCGGGTGATATCCAAACCACCGTGTTAACCGAGGGCTATAATTTGAAATTGCAATTTGGTAAAGCAATTGACGGCCAGGTTGCGGGTAAACTTCGTTTCGATGTGCCAGGTGAAGATACTCGCTTGCAGGGCGAATTTAGTCTTCGTATTGACGAGTCACGTCTTTAAAAGGTGCCTGGCGGAAGCTGAAAGAGGCTTAATGAAAGCGCCGAAACATGCGCAGCACGATGAGAGTGGCAAAGCAGAGGCCGACAATCGGCAAGGAGCCATATTGGCTGAACGGGCTCGAACCCTGATAGGGGGCGACCTCGGTTTTTAATAGGCCAGCTTCGAAGCGTGGCAAACGTTCTAACACTTTGCCACGGGGGCTGATGATGGCGGTAATCCCATCGTTGGTGACGCGCAGTAAGGGCTTGGCGTTTTCCACTGCGCGCATGCGGGCAATTTGCAAATGTTGATGAGGGCCGATGGATTTGCCGAACCAGGTGTCATTGCTGACGGTGAGTAAAAGATTGGCATCCCGGGCATCTCGGGCGAGCAGGTCGGCATAGGCAATCTCATAGCAAATGGCGGTAGCTATTTGCATGGTGCCGAGACGGATGGGAGGCTGCTGAGAAGGGCCAACACTGAACGCTGACATCGGCAAGTCAAAAAAACCAATGGCACCGCGCAGCCAGCGTTCCATAGGCACATATTCACCGAAGGGAACTAGTCTACGCTTTTGGTAAGTACCACTCGCTCTGCCGAGGCCAAGCACTGAATTATAGTAGTGGCTGGTGTCGCTATTAGTGGGGATGCCGACCAATAGTCCGACGTGATGGCGCTTTAAATTGGCGTCGATGTCGTCGAGATAGCGACTAATATTGCTTTGTAGGGTAGGCAGGGCCGATTCCGGCCAGATAATGAGATCCTGGTCGAGGAGTGACTCATTGCTCTGTTTAAAGTTAACTAAAATTTGTTTTAATGCCTCGTCGTCCCACTTTTCCAGCAAGGGGAGGTTGGCTTGAACCAGGGCTACGTCCAGTCTTTTTCCCGTGGGGAAGGTCCAGGACTTCATTTTTAGGTAAGCGCCACCGACGCAGAGTGGTATCAAGATTATCAGGCCGTTCCTAACCATGCCTTTGTGTTGTTTGCGCTCGCCGATAAGGCTAAGAAAGGTGCCGCCAAACGCAGCAATACCGCTTATTGCCAGTGTTCCAAAAAGGGGTGCCCAGCCGACTATCCAGGTGTCGATAAAGCCGTAACCGACATTGAGCCAGGGGAAACCGGTGAGAAACCAGCCCCTAAACCATTCGCCAAGAACCCACAACGCTGGAAAGGCGAGAAGGATAGTTGGCGGTGGGGCGTTGCGAAACAAACCGAAGAAGGAGAGGGGCAGGGCAAAAACAAACGCCATGCCAAGGGCAAAAAGTCCTGTGAGCAAACCCGCCAAGGCAATGGAGGCGTGGCCGTAGTCGTGAATGCTAACATACACCCAGCTAGCGCCGACTCCGTACAGCCCGAAACCGAAAACGAAGGAAAGTGCGAAAACGCCCCTCATACCCTGCCCGCGGCACAAAAAGCACAGTGCGCAGATACTGAATACCGCTGTTGGCCACCAGGAGAAAGGGGCTAGCGCCAGCGGTAATAGTGCGCCACTGAGCAATGCTAGTAAAAAGGACGAAAAGCTGGACTTGTGTTTGGACATGGTGTGATCGCTTGCTTTTTTGATTCTTATTCTTCGTTAGCTTCTGCCTCACGGCATTTTAAGGCGAGTTGATGAATCTGTCGGTCATCACCGCTAATGACGGTAAAGGCGTACTCGCCTAGAGTAACTTCTTCCCCTATCTGTGGCAGGTGCCCGAAAGCCTGCGTGACGAGTCCGCCGATGGTGTTAAATTCATCTTCATTAAAGCCGGTATTGAAGAACTCATTGAAGTCTTCAATAGTGGTGAGGGCGGGGAGGCTGTGACTGCCGTCTTTCTGTCGTTGTATTGGGTTTTGTTCTTCGAGGTCGGTTTCGTCTTCGATCTCGCCAACAATTTCTTCCAGAATATCTTCAATAGTCACCAGGCCGGCAACGCTGGCGTATTCATCCATGACGATGGCCATGTGGTAGCGTTGTTCGCGAAATTCTTTGAGCAGAACATTGAGGCGTTTGCTCTCGGGGATGATGTTTGCCGGGCGGATGACATCGGTAATGGCAAGGTCTTCTTTGTCTTCAAGTAAGAGTGGTAATAGCTCTTTGGCGAGCAGTATGCCTTTTATGTCGTCGATAGAGTCGCCAATTACTGGGAAGCGCGAGTGCTTGGAGTCAGTAACTAAGGTCAGAATTTCTTCGATATCGGCAGACTCGGGGATTACCGTCATACGCGAGCGCGGGACCATAATTTCTCGCACCTGCTGATCGGCAACGCTCAGTGCGCCCTCCATAATTTCCAGCGCCTCGTTGTCAATGACCTTGTCATCATAGGCGCTGCGTAGGATTTCAGTAATATCGTCCCGGGTCGCCGGTGTCGATGAAAAAACTCGGGCAAGTCGTCCAAGCCAGGAGCGGCCTTGCCCGTTGGTACTGTCTTCGGTCATGGTAATAAAGTCTCTGTTACGGGCGGTAAATAAGGGGGTGGGAAATTGAGTTTTTCCAAAATAGTGGTTTCGAGGGCTTCCATAGCCTCGGCTTCGTTTTCCTCTATATGGTCGTAGCCGAGTAAATGTAAGGTGCCGTGCACCAGCATGTGGGCCCAGTGAGCCTCAAGTGTTTTGTGCTGCTCTTTCGCTTCTTTACGCACGATGGTCGCGCAAATGACGATATCACCAAGTAGAGGGCATTCGACAATGTCGGGAATGTCGGCGGGAAAAGACAGAACGTTGGTGGGCCCCTCTTTGCCGCGGTAATGTCGGTTTAATTCGGCGCTTTCCGTCGCGCTAACAATACGCACGCTGACCTCAGCCTCGGGCTTAAGGGGCCCTAGGGCGGCACTAATCCAGCGGCGTATCGACGGAGGTTCGGGCGCCTCTTCACCGCTGGCGTTGTCGACGTCAATCGTGGCGCTGTTGTGCATTAATCGTCGTCCGTTGTTTTGCTTTCGAAATCGTCGTAGGCATCGACGATTTTTTGTACCAGAGGGTGGCGCACCACATCTTTTGATTGAAAGTGAGTGAAAGTAATACCTTCAACTCCGTCCAGCACTTGACAGGCATGAACCAGACCAGAGCGAGTACCTCGGGGCAGATCGATCTGTGTCGTGTCGCCGGTGATGACGGCGGTGGCGCCAAAGCCGATGCGGGTGAGGAACATTTTCATCTGCTCGCGAGTAGTGTTCTGGCTCTCATCGAGAATAATAAAAGCGCTGTTTAGGGTGCGCCCGCGCATATAGGCCAGAGGCGCGACTTCGATAACATTCTTTTCAATGAGCTTATCGACCTTTTCAACGCCAAACATTTCGTACAGGGCGTCGTAAAGTGGGCGCAGGTAGGGGTCAACTTTCTGGGATAGGTCGCCGGGCAGAAAGCCGAGTTTTTCGCCCGCTTCAACGGCGGGTCGTACCAGTAGAATGCGTTCGACGTCGTTACGTAAATAGGCTTCCACCGCGCAAGCGACGGCAAGATAGGTTTTGCCAGTGCCTGCGGGGCCAACACCAAAATTAATGTCGTGGGTTTGTATGGCGCGCACATAGTTTTGCTGGTTGACGCCGCGGGGGATAATCTTGCCTTTTTTGGTCTGAATCTCGCTGAAATTTTTAATATTACTGGCAGCCGGGCTCTCAGTATTCTCTTTCATTGTTGTTTCCAGATTCGATTGTTGCAGATAAAGGTGCACTACTTGCGGTGTCAGATTTTGCTGGTTGCGAGTTTCTCTGTACAACGCGTGTAGTAAGTCAGCCGCCGTGTGCGCTTGCAGAGGTTCGCCATAAATAGCGAACACATTACCGCGATTGCGTATCTCGATAGCGAGGCGGCGCTCTATTTGATGCAGGTGCTCATCGAGCTGGCCGCAAAGGTTGGCCAGACGGCGATGATCGTTGGGTTCGAGAGTAACAGTGTCAGCGGCGGGTAGGGTATTCAAAGGGTACGATTGAGCGCCTGTTTTATCGAGTCTGGGTTAAGCATAGCGATTTTATGACAAGATGAAAACCATCTGTCGTGGGAATGTCTAGACCGATAGTGCTGCGAACTTTGGTGCGCTTAGCAGGTGTCGTTATGTCATTGTTGGGGCTGTTAATCAATCAGCTTGCCGCGCAGTGAGTTCGGTAGGGCCTCGGAAATTTCGACGTCGACAAATTGGCCGATTAGCTGATGGTCGCTGCATGAAAAGTTGACGACACGATTATTCTCGGTACGGCCCTGTAATTGCCCAGGGTCTTTACGGGAAATACCCGAGACCAGAATGCGTTGCGTACTGCCGACCATACGGCGACTAATGGCCATTGCCTGTTGGATAATGCGATCTTGCAGGATTTTCAGGCGTTGCTTTTTAACTTCGGCGCTGGTCGTGTCTGCAAAATCGGCGGCGGGTGTGCCGGGGCGAGCGCTATAGACGAAGCTGAATGAATGGTCGAAACCAACGCTTTCAATCAGCTTCATGGTATCGGCAAAGTCAGTCTCGGTCTCACCGGGGAAGCCAATAATAAAATCGGACGATAGGCTGATATCGGGGCGAATAGCGCGGAGTTTGCGGATAATCGACTTATATTCCAGCCAGGTGTGACCGCGTTTCATGGCGCTGAGAATGCGGTCAGAGCCGCTCTGCACGGGCAGGTGCAAATGATTGACTAGCTCTGGCACCTCGGCGTAAACGTCGATTAAGGATTGTGAAAATTCCATTGGGTGGGAGGTGGTAAAGCGAATACGGTCGATACCATCGATTTGTGCGACATAGGTGATTAGTTCTGCAAGATCGCAGAGACTGTCGCGGCCGGGCATCTCACCGCGAAAAGCGTTGACGTTCTGGCCGAGTAAGTTGACCTCTCTGACGCCCTGACTGGCGAGATGGGCTACTTCGGCGAGAATATCGGCACAGCCGCGACTGACCTCTTCACCACGGGTGTAGGGCACGACGCAGAAGGTGCAGTACTTTGAACAGCCCTCCATAATTGACACATAGGCCGACACGCCATCAGCCTCTGGCATGGGCAGTTCGTCGAACTTTTCAATTTCGGGAAAGCTGACGTCAACCACTGCGCTGTTGCCCGCCTGGCGCTGTTGCATCATATCGGGCAAGCGGTGCAGCGTCTGGGGGCCAAAGATTAGGTCAACGTGTGGCGCGCGGCGAGCAATGCTCTCGCCCTCTTGGCTGGCGACGCAGCCACCGACGCCGATAATCAGTGCGGGGTTTTTGTCTTTCAATTTCTTCCAGCGGCCCAGCTGGTGGAAGACTTTGTCCTCGGCCTTTTCACGAATGGAGCAGGTGTTGAGCAGCAACACATCTGCCTCATTGGGGTCGTCGGTTTTGACCATTTGATGGCTATCGCCGAGCAGGTCACTCATACGCGAGGAGTCGTACTCATTCATTTGGCAGCCATGAGTAACGATATGCAGTTTTTTGACCGGAGTATCAGTCATATGGGCTCCGCCGTGGTTGGCAAGGGCGGGGATTATAGGGCTTCTACGTTGGTTAGCCTAGGTGCTTGGTCGCAAGTAGCAGAGCGTAGCCAGGTAATGTGATAGAATCGCGCGCCTTTTCTAGCAGCAAGCCGCAAATTATTATGTCCAGTGAGCCAATTTACAAAGTCATTTTTTTCAATCAAGGCCAGGTCTATGAGCTGTATGTGCGCTCTGTTTACCAAAGTGAGTTGATGGGTTTTTTGGAGGTTGAAGAGTTTGTGTTTGACGAGCGCTCAAAGATGATCGTCGACCCGGGTGAAGAGAAGCTCAAAAATGAGTTTGCCAGCGTCAAACGCAGCTATCTTCCCTTGCACTCGGTGGTGCGCATTGATGAGGTTGAAAAGGAAGGCGTTTGCAAGGTGACCGAGGTTAAAGGTGGTAATGTGACGCCGCTGCCTTTCCCGTCAATGGTGCCCGGCTCTAAAAAAACGGATTAGCGGGTGCAGTCTCGCTAGTCGCGGCTCACCCATAGACCTGATAAACCGAGCTGAGCTTGTAGTGTTAACGCTTCCTGTTCTGCGTCTCCCCTTGAGTCATAACCCTCCGCTCTGATTCGGTACAAGGTTTTTCCGTTGACCGTAATGGGTTTTTTCGAGGCTGAAGTCGCTACTTTTTGTACTTTTTTATAGATGCTATTGGCGGTATTAGGATCTGAAAAACTGGCGATATTAATACTCCATTTTTTTGCTCTGGCGCTGTCAATGGCCTCAGTGTTTTCCAAACTCTCGTTTTTCGAATTACTGTCCATTTCACCATGTGCCTTTTCTATGGTTGTTGCAGTATTTCTTTTACTATCAATACGTTGTGTTAACGATGTTTCTTTTTCTATATGAAGGGAAGCTGCCTGAGCCTGGTTCGCCAAATTTGTAACATTGTCTTCCAGTTTTATAAGACGGGAGTTTGTCAGCTCTGTGTCTGCCGCAAAATCATTTTGCAGAGCGCTAATCTTACTGGCCTGTTGATCTTGGGTTAGCTTAAGGTTGAGTAAGGCCTGTTCGGTTTTAACAGCGTTGCCGTTGCCCTCCTGTAGCTCCGTGGTTGGAGGTGAGATTGTTTGTGTTTCAAGCTGCTCAAGACGCAGGCTTAATGTTTCAACTTGCTTCTGGGTCTGCCACGCGTAATTGCCGCTAAACAATGCCAGCGTTAGGGTGATACTAGCAATTATCCAAGGTGCTATCGCTACGGAGGAGGCCGGCGTGTGATGCTTAACTTCCGTTGGCGGAGGTTGGAAGATATTTTGGGCGTTACTCGTTGATCCAGCGGACAAGCCTTGAGTGACGTCAGCTCTGGCTGCTCCAGATCTTGGTTCGGGAGCCGAGGATATATTGTCGTTTTTATCCGTGGTGCTTTCGTTATGCGATGGCACAGCTTTAGGTTTCAGATTCTGGATGCGGGCCAGGGAAGGGCTCAGGTTTCGGTTGACCTTGTTAGCCATGGCTGACTGCTTGGCGGTGGTTTGTTCGAGGTCTAAGGGTTTGTTCATGGCGAGTACATTGACAGCCTGATCAGTGAGTATGGATTCTTTCAATGCAGTAATTATGCCGTTGGAATAACCGTCAATAAATGAGCGTTTGGTCACAGATT
>JBFHDT010000075.1:0-8094 GCA_041584575.1 Porticoccaceae bacterium | reverse complement strand
TAAAACACCTCGGTAAGCTCGAGACAGCAATGACGTTGAAGCTGACACCCGAGCGTAAACTGGCCCAGGCCGATATTAAAGACGTGTTGGCGCAGCTGGACGAGCAGGGTTACTACCTGCAAATGGCATCGACAGCAGATGAATATATGCAAATTATTCGCGAGCGCAACGAGAAGCTTTAATGGCCGAGTTAGCCCCGGACTTTTGGAAGAATCGCCCCCTCGATGATCTCAATCCCCAGGAATGGGAGGCCCTGTGCGATGGTTGCGGCCGCTGCTGCCTGGCCAAACTCGAAGATTTTGACAGCGATGAAATCTATTTCACCCGCATCGCCTGTGAACTGCTCGATACCGAGACCTGCCGCTGCCAGGATTATAGCCAGCGCTTTAAAAAAGTCGCCGACTGCGTAGAACTCAGTGCCGACAAGGTTGAAAGCATCAACTGGCTGCCCTCGACCTGTGCCTATCGACTGCGCCACGAGGGCGAACCCTTACCCGAATGGCATCCACTGGTGTCGGGTAATCCTGAGTCGGTGCACGAGGCAGGTATTTCCGTTAGTGGACGGGTGATATCAGAAGCTCACGTCCACCCCGACAGTATTGAAGAGCATATTATTTATTGGGTGGATTGATGCTGCCTGGTTTGGTGAAAGCCAAGCGGGATTGTCTGTTGCCACAACAAGTATGCTTGGTCGCAGGGTCTGTTCTATAAAAAGGGTAGGGCGTTCGTTTTACGATACTTGTACCTGTTGATTACCGATTCTGCCTCCATCACTATGTCCATGCGTATCTTTTGTCTTTGTAGTGCAATACTATGCCAATGTTTTTCTTAATGGCATACGCGGAAGCTAGAGACAAGCCATGCTCAAAGAATATCTGCTCGTTTTCTAAAAGTGTTTCTAAAACCCCTAGTTTATCTGTGTTATTAATGGAATATATAGAACATAAGTCATTCTTTTTGTCCCGTCCAATTTCCTGGTTGACCAGTAAAATATATTTCTCCAGTTCGATTCTTGTATCATCTACATTTCGGGCCAAAGAAATTAACTCGTGGATTAGATCGTTAAAGAGCTCGTTTGTGTAATTACACAGATCGATAAAATTAGTTATGCAGCCATTTTCAATGTGTCGCAATAAGGTATCAAATTTAATGGGAACCGGAACAAATGGTTGAATATTATTTTTGTTCTTCTTTTCTTCGTCTAACGAAAACTTGGCCCACTCTTCGTATGATTCATGTAGGTATCGGGAATCTTCAAAAGCATCCTTAACTAAACCCCATGACTTTCTTGATAATTTTGGAAACGTCATTGCCACAATCGGATAATCATCAATGCCAGAGGTGTTTATTCTTTGTCTGCCTGCCGCGAAATATTTAGACTCTTTACCTAATGGTGGGCTAGGTTTTACAAATGTTACTTCATTAACCTCAAACTCAAGATCTAACACGGGTAGCCTTGCCTGCCTTTCTTTGCTTGTGTCAGTTGAAAACTTGGTCATATATTGGTTCAAAAATATACTCCATGACTCTCGGATATCTTTGAATATATCAGTATCAGTATCAGTATCAGTATCAGTATCAGTATCAGTATCAGTATCAGTATCAGTGTCAGCCTTGTCGTATATTTCTTTTATTTCGAATGGTGCTAAAACAAAGGAGTCAAATCCGTCGCTGTAATAGTAAATTCCACAGCTAATTACATAATCAATATTGCTGGTGTCATTTTTTACGCGCTTATCAACTGCCGCTTTAAACTCATCTATCCCAAAAGCAGAATAACCATTGTTTACTATGAGTAGTACTTTTTTATATCCCTCTCCTAGCATGGAGCTAGTAGATTTTAGTTGTTTGGATGCTATTTTGACATGTGTTTTAATCGGCCCTTCTAGTATATTGAAGTATTTTCTTTGATCTTCATATGTAAGTGTATTAGGGTCGATAACAACTACTGGGGAGTTGTTGTACTTAGTGAACAGGTTAGATAATTTTTGTTGCCTGGCTGATTTTTCAAAGCCCTCCTCTTCTACTAGCTTCAATTCCACGATTATATTGCCGATAACGTAATCTGCGTTAAGATCCTTTTCTTTACTGTCATCATTGGAGAACCTCTTTCCACCGGCAGCCTCAAAAATCCCAGTGAAATCACTTTCTGTTAAACGGTTTATTTTTGCAAAATCATACATGTGTATTTGCTCGGGACGATCTAACTTATTATCCATGTGAAAACGGGGCCGAGCCTTGTAATCACGAATGGCTTCCTTGTGATCCCAAGACATATGTAGCGTAAAGGATAGAGCAGGCAGGTGGGGTTTGCCAAATTACTTCATAGAGCGGTGGAGTGAGGGTGTCTAAGCGGATAAAGCACTGCTGAAGGTCAAGAAGCGTAACTTATTGGTCTTGGAGGGAAAGTTTGATTGTTACTGAACCTGAGTCTTCGCTTGTGTTACTCGTAAGACGAGAAGGCTTGCCCCGTAGGCGCCAAAACCGGGTAAAATCACCGGCAAGTTGAAAAGGATACGTTATGTATACACCGGAAAATTACCTTTGGGGCTGCATCGCCTATGTGCTGGGTGTGTTAATGACTCTGCCATTTGTCTGGTGGGCGACGCGGCCTTTGCCCTGGTATCCACTGCGGGCTTTTTTCCGCATGCTGGCTTTGGCCTTGCTATTAACTCCCGCCTTTCCCTATGAGGGTATGACGTATCTCGCCCCCGCCTGGGCGACAGCGGCCTTTGAGTTGATTAAGCCAACCATGGAGCATGGTGTGCGTCGCGTGCTAATTCCTATTGGTTTTAGCTTTACTGTGCTCTACGCTTTGAACCTGTGTGTTTGGCAATTGCTTAAAACGCGGGCGGAAAAGAAGGGCGTTGATCTTGCGAGTGAAGATGATAGTGAAGAAGAGCAGGGCGAGAGTTTGGTTCGCTCTTGACGCGCAATCTACAACCCCGCCTGTTAATTGACCCCGTGCATACCTTTTCGCAATAGCGGCGACAGTACTAATAAAAACACTGCAATACCCACCGCAAACCAGCCGACATTGCTGTACACCTCGATTGTTTTTGCCAGTGCGTGGGCTTGACTCAGCACTTCTCCGTCAACGGTTTTACTACTCGTCAGTTGGGCAATTTTACTGGCGATAAAGTTGGCGCCAGCCGTGGCGAGAAACCACACACCCATCATCATGCCGACGATGCGCGGCACACTAAGCTTGGTAATCATCGACAAACCAACGGGTGACAGACAGAGCTCGCCCGTGGTGTGGAGAAGATAAATTAGCACTAGCCAGATCATGCCAACCCCCTGACCCTCGCTGGCGAGTTTGGCACCAAAGACCAACACCAAAAAACCGAGACCAACCTGAAACAGGGCGAGGGCAAACTTTACGGGGGTTGAGGGTTCGCGCCCACGAGCGGCGAGGCGTGTCCAAAGGATTGAAAACACCGGGGCTAGCAGGAAGATAAAAAAGGCATTGAAGGATTGAAACACCGACGCAGGGAGTTCATAGCCGAACAGAACCCGGTCGACAGCCCGGTCGGCAAATAAATTCAAGGATGAGCCTGCTTGTTCAAATAGCGCCCAGAAAAGTACTGAAAAAAGGATGAGTGTCGCGGCAACAAACAAGCGGTGGCGTTCTACGGGGTCGCATTTGAGAAAAGCGTAGGTGAGAATCACTAGTAACATTAGCCCACCAAAGCCGCTTAAGGCCTGGCCAACCAATGCTTGATATTGCACCAGTTGCCAAACGGCAAATACACCGGCGAAGCCGCCGAGGTAAATACATTGCTCGCGGTTTAGCCCCCGAAGAATGCGCGTGGTGAGCCGGGCGGTGGCCGGTGGTTCGGCCTTACCTTGCAGGTGTTGCTGTCCTCTAAGAAAGACCACAAGGCCGAGCAGCATGCCGATACCCGCTAATCCGAAGCCATACTTCCAGCCGTAGGTTTGACCGAGCCAGCCGCAGAGTAGTGAGGACGAAAAGGCACCGATATTGATGCCCATATAAAACAGGGTAAAGCCACTGTCACGGCGTGGGTCGTCACGGCTATACAGGGCGCCAACCACAGTGGATATATTGGCTTTGAGAAAACCGACGCCGCAGATAATAAAGGCCAGGGAGAGATAAAATATTTGCAGATAAAAGGGGTCTCGGCTGATTTTGTTGGCAGATTCGACAGCGATAGGCCCTTCGACCGCCATCCCTAAATGACCAAAAACCAATAAGATAGCGCCAAAAGTTACCGCTTTACGTGAGCCAAGGTAGCGATCTGCCAGTACGCCACCAATCACTGGAGTGACATAGACCAGTGCCGAATAGGCGCCGTAAATAAGGTAGGCCTTTTCATCGCCAAACAGGAAGTGCTGGGTGAGATAAAAAATCAGCAGAGCACGCATGCCGTAGTAGGAAAAGCGCTCCCACATCTCGGTCATAAAGCAGACGTATAAGCCTTTTGGATGGCCGAAAAAGGCAGTGTCTGTTGTGGCGTTAGGCAGGGGCGTGGGAGACATTATGGGGTCCGGTGTATTGGGTTCAAAGAGCGGGGCTAATCAGCAAAGTGCTTGCATAGTAGCAGTGATGATTTACCGGTAATAGCGGTCGCTAATGGTGCCGAGGGCTGAGCAGGTTGTGAGCTTTTCATAGGGGGATGGCGTGAATCGGGTGGAGTCGCTAGAATGCTTGGCTTGGTTTACAAATTTAAAATGATAGCTAGCCTATTAACACATCATTCTTAATGAGGGGGAATACAATGCAATTTACCGGGACAGACCGCTACGTAGCAACAGACGATCTTCAGATGGCAGTAAACGCCGCTGTGACTTTACAGCGTCCGCTGTTAATTAAGGGCGAGCCAGGCACGGGTAAAACCATGCTGGCCGAAGAGGTGGCGAGCGCCCTCGGTATGCCGCTAATCGCCTGGCATGTTAAATCTACCACCAAAGCCCAGCAGGGCTTGTATGACTACGATGCGGTTTCTCGCCTGCGTGACTCACAGTTGGGTAACGACGATGTTCACGACATCAACAACTACATCAAGAAAGGCAAGCTTTGGGAGGCATTTACTGCCGACGAGCAAGTTGTGTTGCTCATTGATGAGATCGATAAGGCCGACATCGAATTCCCCAATGACTTACTGCTGGAACTCGACAAAATGGAGTTTCATGTTTATGAAACTGGCGAGCGAGTGGTTGCCAAGCAGCGCCCCATCGTGATTATCACTAGTAACAATGAAAAAGAATTGCCCGATGCCTTTTTGCGTCGTTGCTTCTTCCACTTCATCAACTTTCCCAGCCGTGAAACCATGCAGGAAATTGTTGACGTTCACTACCCCAGCATTACCAAAGACCTGGTCGACGAAGCCCTCGATATCTTCTTTGATGTGCGCAAAATCCCCGGCCTGAAGAAGAAGCCCTCCACCTCAGAGCTGGTTGACTGGTTGAAGCTGCTCATGTCGGATCAAATCCCCGATGGTATTCTCAAGCAGCGCGATGCCACGAAAGCCATTCCACCTTTGTACGGGGCTTTGTTGAAAAATGAACAAGACGTTCACTTACTCGAGCGCCTGGCCTTTATGACCCGTAGGGATGCCAAGTAATGTTACTCAACTTTTTTTTCGCACTGCGCAAGGGTGGCCTGCCGGTATCGATAAATGAGTTGCTGACCCTGCTAGAAACCCTGAAACAGCGTATCGCTTTTGCGAACATGGAAGACTTCTACCATTTGTCCCGCGCCTGTTTGGTGAAGGATGAACGCAATTACGATAAGTTCGACCGGGCTTTTTCCCTTTATTTCAAGGAGCTCGATACCCTTGAGGATTTTCTCGAAGCACTTATCCCCGAAGATTGGTTGCGTTCGGAGTTTGAAAAATCCTTAACGGATGAAGAGAAAGCCGAAATCGACAGCCTCGGTGGCCTTGAAAAATTGATTGAGGCGTTTAAAGAGCGACTCAAAGAGCAAAAGGGTAAGCACGAAGGCGGCAACAAGTGGATTGGTACTGGGGGCACATCACCCTTTGGTAACGATGGCTATAACCCGGAAGGTGTTCGTGTTGGTGGTGAAGGCAAGCAGAAAAAAGCCTTAAAGGTCTGGGAAAAGCGTGAGTTTAGTAACCTCGATGACTCGGTAGAGCTGGGTACGCGCAATATTAAAGTGGCTCTGCGTCGCTTGCGCAAGTTTACTCGGGTGGGTCTAGAGGAAGAGCTCGACCTTGATGACACTATTCGCTCCACCGCAAAAAATGCGGGTCTGCTCGATATTAAAATGGTGGCCGAAAAGAAAAACGCTGTAAAAGTGTTAATTTTCTTTGACGCCGGCGGCTCGATGGACCCCTACGTAAAGATTTGTGAAGAGCTGTTTTCCGCTGCTAAAACAGAGTTTAAGCATCTGGAATATTATTATTTTCACAATATGCTCTACGATTTTGTCTGGCGCGATAATTTTCGACGCTTTCAGGAAAAGACAGAAACTTATGATCTGCTGCGCACGTATGGCTCGGATTATAAAATTATTTTTGTTGGTGACGCCTCCATGTCGCCCTATGAGATTGAAAGCCCCGGCGGTAGTGTCGAATACTACAACAAAGAGTCTGGTGTGGAGTGGATGAAGCGGGTTACCGATTGCTGGGACCGAGTCGTTTGGTTAAACCCCGTGCGTGAAGACTATTGGGAGCACACGCCCTCAATTCAACGGGTTCGGCAACTGGTCGACAACCGCATGTTTCCTTTAACACTGGGTGGCCTTGAAGAGGGTATGGCACTGCTTACCAAATAATAGGTCGCTAAATAACGGGTTACTAAGTGACAGAGGCAACACATAAAGAGCTAGATCAAACTGGCGTTGATGAAAAAACGCTACGCAAAGCGATCCGCGGGTGCATGAGCCGGGATCGCTTTCGCTTTTCTCGCCAACTGAAAAATATTGAACAGCGTCGTCGCAAGGGCAAGCCCGTTGAGCGTGATTGGCTGCGATTGGTGGCCCAGGCGCAGGCCTCTGAGGCGTTGGTGGCAACGCGAAGTCAGCTCCTTTCACCGCTGAGTTTTCCCGAAGCCCTACCGGTTAGTGCGCGCCGCGATGAAATTCGTGAAGCCATTGAAGCCAATCAACTGGTGATTATTGCCGGTGAAACGGGGTCGGGTAAAACCACTCAGTTACCTAAAATTTGTCTTGAGATGGGTCGTGGTATTACAGGGTTGATTGGCCACACCCAACCCAGGCGCATCGCCGCACGTACCGTCGCCCAGCGTATTGCCGAAGAGGTGAATACGCCTCTGGGTGAGCTGGTGGGTTATCAGGTGCGTTTTCAGGATCACAGTAACGATAAGACTCTGGTCAAATTAATGACCGACGGTATCTTGCTGGCGGAGATTCAGAATGATCGCTTTCTCAATCGCTACGATACGCTGATTATTGATGAGGCCCACGAGCGCAGTCTGAATATTGATTTCCTTCTCGGTTACTTGAAGCAATTATTGCCCAAACGGCCCGATTTAAAAGTGATCATTACCTCGGCGACCATCGACGTTGAGCGTTTTTCCAAGCACTTTAATGACGCCCCTGTCATAGAGGTTTCCGGTCGCACTTATCCGGTTGAAATTAACTACCGGCCATTACTCGAAGACGAAGAACTGGCCAGCGGTATTGCCAATACGCTGGAAGAACTCCTGCGCTTGCCGCAGCGGGGAGACGTATTGGTGTTTCTCAGCGGCGAGCGTGAAATTCGAGAAGCAGCCAAAGAAATACGCCAGCGCAATCTTCCTCATCTCGACGTGCTGCCGCTGTATGCACGCTTGAGCCTTGCCGAGCAGACGAAAGTTTTTAAAGCCCATCGCGGAACGCGCGTGGTGCTGGCCACCAATGTCGCTGAAACCTCTTTAACTGTGCCCGGTATTCGCTATGTGATCGATAGCGGTTATGCGCGCATTAGTCGCTACAGTTATCGCACCAAGGTACAGCGCCTGCCTATTGAAGCGGTTTCACAGGCCAGTGCTAATCAGCGCTCGGGTCGCTGTGGTCGGGTGAGTGAAGGTGTTTGTGTTCGCCTTTACAGCGAACAGGATTATCTGCAGCGCCCAGAATTTACCGACCCCGAAATTGTGCGCACG
>JBFHDT010000074.1:0-8152 GCA_041584575.1 Porticoccaceae bacterium | reverse complement strand
TGTACGGCTTCAGCGCCTTTCGACACCGCATCATTCAGAGTTTCTTTCAGTCGAGTATAAGAGCGCTCATCAATAATCGATGTGTAATCATCCTTATTAGTATCAGGATAGCGTTCACGCATAATCTCACCAGCAATGCGCACAAAATCATCGCGCTTGTGTCGGGGTACAAACACGTAGTCCGGAGCAACGCAGGTTTGCCCCGCATTCACATATTTTCCATACATAATGCGACTGACGGCTTCGTCTAAATCGTAATCATCACAAATAATGGTTGGTGATTTGCCGCCAAGCTCCAGTGTCACAGGACAAAGGTTTTGTGCGGCTGCCGCCATGACATTGATGCCGCTTTCTGCCGAACCAGTATAGACAATATGGTCAAAGGGCAGGCTGGAGAACTCTGCGCCGCTAAGGCCAGGTAGATAGGCCGCAGTGTCATCGCCAAAGGTATCGCGAAACAATCCCTGTAATAACCGACAAAGGTTCTGCGAATTGGCGGCAAGCTTGACCATGCAGCGGTTGCCGGATGCCAGTGCATTAATCACTGGCCCGATAGATAAGTAGAGGGGATAGTTCCAGGGGGTTCCAATGCCGATAACCCCTTTGGGCTGGGGAATAACCTCATTTTTACCCGTGAAAAATAAAATAGAGGTGTGACGACGCTGGGCTTTCATCCACTTCTTGAGGTTTTTGCGGGTGTCTCGAGAAGCCGTTAAGCAGCCAAAGATTTCAACCATTTTTGTTTCGGTGGGATTGCGGTGACCAAAATCGGCGGAAATGGCAGCAGTAATAGCATCGGTATTTTTTGTTAGCAGGTTTTCAAGTTTGACCAGGTTTTCGAGTCGTTCTTGTAGGGAGGGGTAAGGGTTTTGGAAGTGAGCATCTTTCTGTGCCTTTAAAATTACCTCTGCTTCCGTTTCTGGATTTTGATTTACCTTTGATTGCCGGCTTTGCCCCATAACTTCTACCTCTCTTTAGCTATAAAATGAATGGCGTTGTCGTTTCAAAAGGGTAGCTGTTTCACGGGGTGTAAGCAATTTAAGTCAGTTACACGTCCATGCCGGCGGTACTCGTGTGTAGTTGTTTTTCAAAATGTCGTAGTAAAAGATCAGTTGAGGTAAATCAAATGCTTACTTTGCTCGACAGGGTACATTTTGATCCTGTATGGCTGATTGGTCGGCTACAGGGTTATGTGCTCAAATTCTGACGTCTGATAGGAAAATACTAAGACGTACTTGTAGTCGCTTTGTACTATTTCATAATAAGTTACTCTCGACAGGTGTTTGTGTTTTTGTCCAGAAATTAACGAGGTAAAAGCTATGTCAAATCAATACGATGCCATTATCATCGGCGCCGGTATTTCAGGAATGTATCAGTTACATAAGTTGCGAGAGCAGGGGCTCTCGGTAAAAGTTTATGAAGCGGGTGCGGGCGTTGGAGGTGTCTGGTACTGGAATAAGTACCCGGGTTGTCGTTTTGATTCAGAGAGTTATACCTATGGCTATTCGTGGTCAGATGAGGTTCTACAGGAGTGGGACTATAAAGAGCGTTTTGCCGCACAGCCGGATACCGAACGTTATTTGAACTTTGTTGCTGACAAGTTTGATTTCCGCAGAGATATCCAGTTCAACACACGGGTTACTAAAGCGACCTACGATGAGAGCAATAGCCAGTGGAACGTTGAGCTAGACGATGGCAGTACAGCAAGTGCTGAGATTCTTGTTTCTGCCTCTGGGCCTCTTAATGCTCACACTCTGCCTCGCATCCCCGGTATAGACAGTTTCAAAGGTGAGTGGGCTCACACTGCACGCTACCCCAAAGAGGGGTTCGGTGGTAGAGGTGCAGATCAGTTTATAGGCAAACGTGTTGGGGTTATCGGCACCGGTGCAACGGGCGTTCAGGTGATTCAGGAGGTAGCAAAAACGGCTGACTCCTTAACGGTATTCCAGCTGGCGCCCGAGTGGTGCGCGCCTCTTAAAAACGGCCCGATTAGCTCTGAGGAAATGAAGGATATCAAGGGTAACTACAAGAAAATATTTGCCGAGTGCAACGATACTTTTGGCGCCTTTCATCATAAGTTTGATGATCGTTCTGCGCTTGAAGTTTCAGATGAAGAGCGCGAAGCTTTTTTCGAAAAAAAGTATAACGAACCTGGCTTTGGCATTTGGTTGGGTAATTTCCACGATATATTGACCAACCGCAAAGCTAATGACCTGATTACTGACTTTATTGCCAGAAAAATTCGTAGTCGGGTCAATGATCCAAAAACGGCAGAAAACCTGATCCCTAAAGACCACGGCTTTGGCACTCGCCGTGTACCCATGGAGACCCAATATTTTGAGTGTTACAACCAGGACAACGTCAAACTAGTGAATCTCAAGGAAACGCCTATCGAAGAAATCTTGCCCGAAGGCGTGAAGTGCAGTGATGCGATGTATGATCTCGACATTATCATTTACGCCACCGGCTTTGATGCCGTGACAGGCTCGCTGAAACGCATTGATATTACAGGTAAAGATGGCGTTAAGCTGACGGACAAGTGGGCAAATGGCCCCCGTACTTTACTGGGCATGCAAACGGCTGGGTTCCCCAACTTGTTCACCTTGGTTGGCCCACACAACGGCGCTACCTTCTGCAATATCCCCCGCTGCATTGAGCAGAACGTTGAATGGGTTTCCGATACTATTGCGTATATGAAGAAAAACGGATTTCATTCAATCGAGCCTACGCTGGAAGCGGAAGATGCCTGGACTATTCACGTTGACCAAACGGCAGAAGGCACATTGTTTCCCACTGCCGATTCCTGGTTTATGGGGGTAAACTTGAATGATCCGACCAAAAAACGTACTTTTATGCTCTACGCCGGTGGTCAGCAAAACTATCGTGCAGAGTGTGATAAGGTTGCTCACAACAACTACAAAGGGTTCGTCCTTAAATAGGTGATTCCTTTGTTTTAGTGTGTTGTACAATTTATAAGGCTGCTGTAATAGGTGGCCTTTTCTTATGTCTGCCATTTTTTTATAGCGATTAAGATGCGTATTTGTCGCATTTTTTGATGTCGCTCCACACAAAGAGGTCTAAACATGTCTAATAAATATGATGCCATTGTCATGGGAGCCGGTATTGCCGGCATGTACCAGTTAATCAAGTTACGAGAACTGGGGCTCAACGTTAAAGTCTATGAAACGGGTGATGGAGTAGGCGGTGTCTGGCATTGGAACAACTACCCAGGTTGTCGCTTCGATTCTGAAAGCCACACCTACGGCTATTCTTTTTCTGACGAGTTGCTACAGGAATGGAACTGGACCGAGCGCTTTGCACCACAGCCAGAAACCAAGCGCTATCTGAATCATGTTGCCGATAAATTTGATCTGCGCAAGGACATCCAATTTAACAGCCGAGTGACTAAAGCCACTTATGACGAAGCCAATACGCAGTGGCAAGTTGAGTTAGAAGATGGCAGCACTGCAAGCGCTCGTTTTTTGATTTCTGCTACCGGGCCGTTGTCGGCTTACACTATGCCGCGCATTCCCGGTATTGACAGCTTTAAAGGCGATTACTGTCACACGGCACGTTGGCCCGAAGGCGATACCGGCTGGAAAGGTAATGATTTTAGTGGTCTGCGGGTAGGTGTTATTGGCACGGGTGCCACGGGTACTCAGGTGATTCAGGAAGTCGCAAAAACCGCCAAAGAACTCACCGTCTTTCAGCTCGCCCCCAACTGGTGCGCGCCGCTACATAATGCGCCCATCGAGCAGGCCGAGATGGACGAAATGAAGGCTAACTACAAAGAAACTTTTGAGTTTCTTAGCACCACCTTTGGCGCTTTCGCCCACAAGTTTGTCGACACTTCGGCTCTTGATGTGTCAGACGAAGAGCGCGAAGCCTTTTTTGAAAAGCTCTATGCCGAACCTGGTTTTGGCATTTGGCTGGCTAACTACAACGACATTATGACCAGCCCAGAGGCTAACGCCCTGATTACCGAGTTTATCGCTAAGAAGATTCGTCAGCGTGTCGACGATCCCGCTGTTGCCGATTTGCTTATTCCCAAAGACCACGGTTTTGGCACTCGACGTGTACCGATGGAAACCAAGTACTTCGAAGCCTTTAACCAGCCTAATGTGCATCTCATTGATCTCAACAAAACACCGATTGAAGAAATTATGCCCGAGGGCGTACGCTGCAGCGACAAGCTCTATGAACTCGACCTAATTATCTACGCGACAGGTTTTGATGCTGTAACGGGTGCACTGAAGCGCATTGATATTACCGGTAAAGGCGGGCAGAAGTTGACGGACAAGTGGGAGGATGGTCCTCGTACCTACCTGGGCATGCAAACGGTCGGCTTCCCCAACCTATTTACTTTGGTTGGCCCGCACAACGGTGCTACATTCTGTAATATCCCTCGCTGTATTGAACAGAATGTCGAATGGGTGTCCGATCTTGTCGGTTATATGAACGATAAGAATCTGGTTGAAATAGAGCCCACGCTGGCAGCTGAAGATGAGTGGACTCAGCATGTTGACGATATTGCCCAGCATACTTTGTTCCCCACTGCCGATTCCTGGTTTATGGGTGTAAAACCCAATAACCCGGATGCCAAGCGCACCTTTATGTTGTATGCCGGTGGTGCGCCCAACTACAAAGCAAAATGTGATGATGTTGCCGAGCACGACTATGAGGGTTTTGCTCTGAAATAGCGTCTATTCTATTTATAAGCTGTGATAGGTCAGGCTTATAACTGTAGAACCCAAAACTAAGGCGGGACTTACGATTGAATCGTTAGTCCCGCCTTAGTTTTACGACAGCATTGAAATCACTAATAATTATAAAAACGGTAGGCCAGCTCATTTACTATCACCGCTTAAACGCATCTCGTTCACACTTCTTTCAGTAAAGCGCCGAAGAAAATAGAAATATGGTTTAGGGGAGGGGATTACCCTTGCAGGCTTGAGGGTAGCGCTTTAGGCTTGCCCGCAGGAAAGAACTTACATCTGAATAAAGAAGCTAGTCGAACTGGTAGGGTATAAATAAGGGAAGCGTTATGGCTAAGTCTAAACAATCAATAATGGAACGCGGTATGAAGGGGGTTTTCCACGCACCTCTGGAGAGAGCCTTTGATAAAATCCTAACGCCTTTCGAAGAATTTATTCACCGCCAAACAACCAGTAGTATGTTGTTAATGGGTACGGCGGCTGTGGCCTTGATTGTCGCCAATGGTCCCTGGGCCGAAGCTTATGCACATATTATGCATGCCTCAGTCGGTGTCAGTATTGGGAGCTGGTCACTCAATATGAGCCTGCATCACTGGATTAACGACGGCCTTATGGCGATGTTCTTTTTCATCGTTGGTCTGGAACTAAAGCGAGAAGTACTGGTAGGGGAGCTGGCCGACTTGCGCAATGCGGCCCTGCCAATTGGTGCTGCTATTGGCGGTATGGTGGTGCCGGCAGTGGTGTATTCCCTATTTAACCCAGACGGCGAAGCCGCTTTAGGTTGGGGTATTCCAATGGCTACTGATATCGCTTTTGCTATCGGTGCCTTGGCACTACTTGCAAGTCGTGTCCCAAAAGCTTTAATTACTTTTTTGGTCGCTCTGGCAATAGTAGATGACCTGGGTGCGGTGCTAGTTATTGCAGTGTTTTACACGGACAGTATTGCTCTGGGACCTCTATTTGTAGCGATAGGGCTCTTTACATTAATGCTTGCCTTTAATCTTGTTGGTATTCGTAAGCCTTTACCTTATTTTATTGTGTCATTAGTTTTTTGGTACGCAGTGTTACTATCAGGCGTTCATGCAACTCTGGCCGGGGTCCTTGGGGCTTTGTGCGTGCCGACAAATCCTAAATATGAACCTGAACGCTTCAGTATCCTGGTTAAGGGTCTAATGAAACGGTTTGATAAAAGTTATCAATCGGGCGAAGGTATTTTAGTTAATGATGACCTACGTGCTGTAGTACAGAGCCTGGAGAACGGCGTACAAAGCGTACAAGCACCTTTGCAACGCCTCGAGCACGCCTGGCACATGCCTGTTGCCTATATTGTTATTCCAATTTTTGCCCTGGCCAATGCTGGTATTCCATTAGAGCTGGCATCTATGGATGAAACACTTAATCACAGTGTTTTCATTGGCGTTTCGCTGGGTCTAATCCTGGGCAAATTTATCGGTATAACCGGCGTCAGCTGGCTGATGCTTAAGTTCGGTCTCGCCGTGCTGCCAAAAGACACGCGCTTCACACAAATTGCCGGCGTCTCTCTATTAGCGGGTATTGGGTTTACCATGTCGATCTTTGTCGCTCAACTTGGCTTTGATGGGCGTGATGATTTATTACTGATTGCCAAAACAGCCATCCTTCTGGCGTCTCTCGTTGCAGGGGTCTTGGGTATCCTATGGCTTTATTTTGTTAGCAAGCCTGCACCTGTACATAGTGTTGAGGATGAATAACGCGATGTCTACGTTTGCCGTAATGGTGTAAGCCAGTCTATTTGAACCCACCATGTTTGGTCTTGTCTTAGTCTGTGATGCCATAGAGGGCACAACACGTAAGTGCGTATAATGTATATTATGTTAAATAGCTGTTTTCTAGACAGCGATAGGCATTTCGATGCTGAGCAACTTTATGCTGTTAACGCTTAATGCATTACTAACAGGCACTCCGGACCTTAGTGCTACACTTCCAACCTGATACTTGAAAGACTGGATCTCTATGAAATTACTGCCATTCGCAATCACACTATTTCTGGTGGCTACTACTGCCTACGGAAAAACTGAGACCTTGGTGTTTAATAAAGAACACTCGCAAACGGCGATGGAAATAATTGACACGCTGGGTAGCAAACACTACAAAAAACAAGTCGTTGATGACGACTTTTCCAGTCGCTTGCTCGACAGTTACTTCGATGCGCTAGATCCGAGTAAGGTCTATTTTTTGAAAAACGATGTAGCGCAATTTGAAACGAGTCGATATAGCTTTGATGAGGCTTTGGAAGATGGCGATTTAGCGGATGGTTTCGCGATTTTCAATCTCTTTCGCGATCGTATAACTGAGCGATTGGAAAGTAATATTGCTCTGCTCGAGAGTGACTTCAGCTTTGATTTTAGCCTTGATGAAAGTATTAATAACGATAGAGACAGCCGCCATTGGATGGTAAGCCAGGCAGACGCCGACGAATACTGGCGAAAGCGTATGAAAGACAGCCTGCTACGCCTGGTCCTGTCGGGTAAGGAGCCTGACGCTGCGCGCGAGCTATTGCGCAAGCGTTACGCCAATCAACTGAAACAGTTGGCCCGTCAAGACGCCGACGATGCTGTTCAAGGCTTTATCAATGTATTGGCCGGGATTTACGACCCCCACACCAGCTATCTTGCCCCCCGCACCCTTGAGAACTTCAATATTTCTATGTCACTGTCTCTCGAAGGGATTGGCGCCGTTTTACAGCTTGAGGATGAATTCACGAAAATTGTGCGCATTGTTCCAGGTGGGCCTGCCGATAAGCAAGGCACGCTAGCCGCTGAGGACAAAATTATCGGTGTCGCTCAAGGCGATGATGCAGCCATGGTCGATGTCATTGGCTGGCGGCTGGATGATGTTGTCGAGCTGATTCGCGGTAAAAAAGATAGCCGGGTACGGTTAGAAATCATTCCGGGCACATCAGAGGGTGGTGATGAAACGACTATCGTGACGATCACCCGCGACAAGGTAAAGTTGGAGGAGCAGGCCGCAAAAAGTAAGGTCATCGAACTACAGCAAGATGGTGAGAGCTTTCGGGCTGGCGTTATCACTGTGCCTGCCTTTTATATGGACTTTGAAGCTTATCGCCAGCGAGACCCCAATTTTAAGAGCACTTCTCGTGATGTGATGAAGCTTATTGTCGACTTAAAGAAAGAAGGTGTTGACGGTATTGTTCTCGATTTGCGCAATAATGGCGGCGGCTCTCTCTATGAAGCGACATCGCTGACGGATTTATTTATTCATCCCGGTCCTGTAGTGCAAATTCGCCATGCCGATCAGCGTGTTTCTCGTGAGCAACGCGCTAGGCAGCGCCCTTTTTATGACGGCCCGCTTATTGTTTTAATTAATCGCCTTAGCGCCTCAGCCTCGGAGATTTTTGCGGGTGCGATTCAAGACTACGGACGGGGTTTAGTCGCGGG
>JBFHDT010000073.1:0-8238 GCA_041584575.1 Porticoccaceae bacterium | reverse complement strand
TGACACGGTGCATGGTCGCGATAGTCATCACTGCATCGTGGTACGACTCGAAAGGAAAATGGGATGCGTTATGATTGGATAACTATCCGATAAATCGACCGACTCCCTCAATAAGAAAGCAGTGCATTTGATTAGCCGAGATTGGCATAGCAACGATGCAATCAAATTTCTGATAAGTTGAATAGTCGACCGAGAAGGTGCTTTAACTGTAAAACACCGCAGGAAATGTACTATGGCATTTAAACGTTACTGTCGCAGTTCAAACTTAATACTGGGAGTTGTTTTTTTGCGGGTAATGCTTAATGTGATTATTGTGTTGTGATTAATGAGCTAGATTTTTTCATTTTAAGCGGGTTAATGTTGTTTAAATGGTTATGGTGGCAGCGCTCTACTGTGACTAGGGGCCGTGCAATTACTTTGTGCTCGAAAATATCCGCTATTAATAGAATAGAGAGCCTTAAAGACTCTCTTTCTTGTCAAGAACTTATGCTTACATGCCTTCAAGAATAACACCGATTTTAGCAGCGTCAGAGCGTGTCAGAGTAATGCCATCAGGGTGTTCCTCGCGGGCAGAAATAGTGCTATCGACGGGCCGAACATCAGCGTCGATACGGGTAACAATCGAACCGTTCGCATCTTCGAGAGTGACATTGCCGTCGAGATCCATTCGGCCATACAGCTGGCCGGTATTCGATCCGCTCATTTTTAGTTTCCTTAAGTTGTTTATTGCCACCGCAATACTAGCTTTCAGTGGGGTTGTTAATAATTCTATGAGGCTGTGATGGTAGAGGCGCCCTCGGTTTTGGACAACAGTTGAATGGGTGAACTTTGATCAGGATCAATCGTATTCGTATGAATCTCTCTTGGTTTGAATGCGTGCTAGTTCAGGCACCGAGAGAAAGCCTTTGTGCTTTTACAGGCTCGGTTTATTGGCGGTATCGATAGGGCCACACTTAAGTCGCACCCGCTAAGAGGCACTAGTCAATTGCGCGATTGACCTTGGCTTATTCGCCACGTCATAATCTGCCGCTCAATTTTTAATCTAATCCTGGCTTTCTAGCGCTTGGCAATGGTTTTTTACCCCTTTGTCACTCTCAGCGCGAGGGCCCGGTTTAGGCACTTATTAACTTTGAGGTATTTCCATAATGGCTAAATCAAAACAAAAACCGGGTACGGATGGCGTTGCCCAGCTCAGTTCTTTTGAACCAGGGGCTGGTGATGGCAAGCATCCGCAGTCTTACTATGATGCGATAAAGGCAAAATTCTCCGAAGAGCGCGATTTACGTTTGAATTATCGCCCTGAAGGTACTGGGCAATTTAACTCTAATCTGGATGGTGATTTAGCCCATTTCGGTGAAGATACCTACAATCGCGATGTTAAAGAGCGCGATACTTTGACCGACACCGTTGAAGTGCTCTTTATTGGTGGTGGGTTTTCTGCGCTGCTGACGACGTCGCAGTTGCGCGATATTGGTGTTGAAAGCATTCGCATCGTCGAGCGCGGTGCCGACGTTGGTGGTACCTGGTATTGGAACCGCTACCCGGGTGCGGCATGTGATGTGGTTTCTTACGACTATCTGCCGTTGCTTGATGAGATGGATTACGTCCCCAAAGACCGCTATGCCAAGGCGCCTGAAATTTATGAGCACTGTCAGGCGATCGCAAAAAAATATGACCTTTACGATCTCGCTGTTTTCCAGACCACTGTGACGTCTACCGTCTGGAATGAAGAGGAAAACTTGTGGCATGTGAAAACTGATCGCGGTGATCACATGAAAGCGAAATTTGTGATTTGTGCCAATGGCCCTATGTCTAAGCCTAAACTGGCTAAGATTAACGGTATTGAGCGTTTTAAGGGGCACTCTTTTCATACCTCGCGCTGGGATTACGAGTACACGGGTAAAGACCTTGAGAATTTGAAAGATAAGCGGGTTGCCATTATTGGCACCGGTGCGACGGCGGTCCAGGCTGTGCCCCAGCTGGCGAAGATGGCGAAAGAGTTGTATGTCATTCAACGCACACCTTCGTCAATTGATATTCGCAATGACTGGCCGACCGATCCTAATTGGGCGCGTAAATTACAGCCGGGTTGGCAGGCTAAACGACGTCAGCGCACCATTGATGGGCCGGTAATGACCGAAGAGCAGAAGAAAGCGCGTGAAGCTATGAGCAAAGAAGAGCGAATTCGGAAGCAGGAAAATGCCAATATTGATTACATGATGTGGATCCACGAACGCATCGATGAGATTGTTGAAGACAAGGCGACGGCCGATTCTTTGAAGCCCTGGTATATGTTTATGTGTAAACGTCCCTGCTTCCATGATGAGTACCTCCCTTCTTTCAATCAGCCGAATGTCCATTTGGTTGATACCCACGGCAAGGGTATTCACGAAATTACTGAAAATGGCCCTGTGTTTGAAGGCAAAGAATACGACGTTGATTTGATTATTTATGCCACGGGTTTTGAGGTGCAGAAGACCGGTATTTACAATCAGATTATCGGTAAGAATGGTCTGGAAATTAATGAAAAGTACAAGGATGGTATTCGTACTTTGTTTGGCATCCAGTCTGCTGGTTATCCCAACATGTTTATTATGGCTGGCTACCAGGCTTCCTTTCAGTTCAATATTACCGATGTTCTGCAGGTGCAGGGTAGGCGTATAGCTGAGTGTATTGACTATGCCCGTAAAAATAACTGCCAGTCGATCGACATCACGCCTGAAATTGAGGAGTGGTGGGTGCAGGAGGTGATTAGTCATCGTGGTAAAACAGACCGCAATAAGGAATGTACGCCGGGTTACTATAACTTTGAGGGCGAAGATAATCGCCGTCAGGATGGCACCTATAACGGTGGTTTCAAACGTTATATCGAGTTAATTGATGAGATGAAACACAACATTGGGGATGCTTTTATCACGACTTAAGGCGTGGTGTCACCCTGCTGGCTTCAACCTGCAGCTGGTTAATTTAGTCAGTCAATTTTAGCCGCTCAATCAAAAAGCGCGAACCTGCCACTGGTAGTTCGCGCTTTTTTTTGTCTGCGAGTTTTGATCGAGTAGCACTTACTCACGGCGTAGCCTTCTCGAGAAAAAATGGGTTTTAGGCGGCGAATTCTTGTTTTTCGAGTATATGGTGCTGATAACTGGCGATAAAGTCTGCTACTTGGCCAGAGGCTTTGGCGCGAAAGAAGCGCTGCCAATATCTGGCCAGGCCAGGCACATCTTCAGCTGTTGGCAGGGCGTGCTCAACACGTCGATAGATCAGCCAGGCGATAGCAGTGGCGTATTTTAGATTAGTAATGAGCTCACTGTGGGGATCTTTGGTAAAGCTGTGTTGACCGGCCAAGCCGCGAACTCGACTCGCCAATTCAGGGTGATGGAGAAGGTATTTATCCCACACGGCCCGGTGGGTCTTGGGGGATATATGGTAAATGCCCAGCAGCCTGCCGCATTTGAGGTTTAGCCCCATACGAGATTCCTGAGCGGCGGTGCCAAGGAGGAGGTTTTCATGGGCCGGAGCCCATTCATCGATTGATCGTAATGTGTCGCGAACAATTAACTGGCGAAACTCATCGGCGGCAAAGAGCATGGTTGACTCCGGGTACGTCGGCTGATCTCAATAACTCTAAAATTTAATTTATTATTAACAGCTTATCATGGCTATTTCAATAGATTTTTAAAAAACAGGTGTAACTTTTTGTTCACTGTTTAACCGTGCGGACCTTCTTTTCTTCCTATACCTTGCCAGAGCACATAAGAGGCAGGTTCACGTTTCTTCAAGTGCTAAAATGAGGTATAAAAACGCCATGAAAATACCCAAGCGCATTAAACCCCTGGTTGAAGACGGCATCGTTGACGAAGTCATCGCCCCCCTAATGAGTGGCAAAGAGGCGGACGTGTTTATCGTACGCTGTGGTCAGCATATTCGCTGTGCCAAGGTCTATAAAGAGGCGGCCAAACGCAGCTTCAAGCAAGCGGTGAAATACCAGGAAGGGCGCAAGGTACGCAACAGTCGTCGTGCTCGGGCCATTGAGAAGGGGTCGAAATTCGGTCGCAAGCAACAAGAAGAAGTTTGGCAGAATGCGGAGGTCGATGCCCTCTATCGTCTGGCGAGGGCTGGGGTACGCGTACCAGAAGCCTACGGCTGTTTTGACGGCGTGCTAATTATGGAGCTGATAACGGATGATGAAGGCGATGTAGCACCGCGTCTCAACGATGTGACTCTCACTGAAGAACAGGCACTTGAAGATCACGCCGTGATGATGCACTACGTGATGTTAATGCTTTGCGCGGGCCTGGTGCACGGTGATTTATCGGAGTTCAATGTGCTCGTTGATGAGTACGGCCCGGTCATTATTGATTTACCCCAGGCCGTTGACGCTGCTGCTAATAATAATGCCGAGGCGATGTTGACTCGCGATGTCGACAATATTACCCAGTACTATGGGCAGTACGCCCCTGAATTACTACAAACCCGCTACGCTAAAGAGATATGGATGTTGTTTGAAGAGGGTAGTTTGCACCCAGAAATGGCTCTCAGTGGCGAGTTTGAGGATGACGCTGGCCCGGCTGATGTGGATGGGGTGCTACTCGAAATCAAAGAGGCTCTGGCAGAAGAGCAGAGCCGTCAGGAGCGTCTCCGTGAGGCCGAGGAAGTCTAAGGAGCTGTGTGGACAAAGGGGAAGGGCAATGGGCAAGTGCCCGGGGCTACTAAATCGAGCCTGAAGCTACCGCTGTTTAGTTATCGAGTTTAACCGGCTTTCTTAAGGATTTGGTTCTGCCGTGTTTGGTTTTACTGTCCATGCGTTTACGCTGAGAACTGCGCGAGGGCCGGGTGGGGCGCCGAGTTTTAGGCACTTGAGCCCCCGCCGCAATAAAGGCTTGTAGCCGTTCTAGCGCCGCCGTACGGTTCTTTTCTTGAGTGCGGAATTGTTGGGCTTTGATCACCAGCACGCCTTCTTTATTCACGCGGCTATCGCGACTATTCAACAGGCGCTCTTTAACCTCATCAGGTAGTGACGAGGCCTTGATGTTAAAGCGTAGGTGCAGGGCGGAAGACACTTTATTGACATTTTGTCCACCCGCGCCCTGAGCGCGAATCGCGGTGAACTCCACTTCGTGTAGAGGGATGCTAAGTCGTGGCGTGATGGTCAACATGTTGTGTGAGGCTTGTTCACCACATTAAGTCGTCGGGGATTTTGTAATCCGCATAGGGATCATCCTCTTCGACGATCTCCGGGTTTTTATCGGCTTTGAAAATGATGCGCTTGGGGTCGCGTTCTGCAATTCTCTCGGCGACCGGGCTGGGCACGACAATGTATTTATCGCCCAGTTTGACAATGGCAACTACGCCCCGGCTCAAGCGTCCGACCTGGGCAGTATCAACATAGATACGTTTGATGTGCTTGCCGTCCGTGAAATTGAAGGGCTGGTCGCCTGTCGCTTCAATAGCATTCATTTCGATGAGCTGTTTTATCTGTGCAGCAAAGGCTTTTTGCTGGGCTTTTTCGTTGCGCTGTTGATTAAGTAATTTATCTTTAGCCGTTTTCTCAGCCTTCGCCTGGGCGGCCAGCAATTTATTATCATCGACTGCGGACCGTTTACTATTGCGTTGAATTTTGTCCTGCTTACGCTTTGCTTTGACCGCCAGTTTGGCTTTCTTGCCGTCGACTAAGCCGGATTTTTGCAGTTGATCAAGTAGTGAATTTGCCATGTGAACCCAAAGCCGGAATATAAAGGGCTATTGTAATTGAGGTTGATGCCATTTTTCTATGGAGCAACGCCGTGAAACAAGGGCTTCTTGTATCACGGCTGCTGATACCTGGGAATGACGTCGATACAAATTAAGCAGCGATAATTGAGATGCCCAGTAATAAAGGGGTTGAGATCGCTGCTGCTACATTTGCTGTAAGGTGTTTAGTGTGTTGGCCGATTCTTGAACCATACTTGTATGCCCCCGTGAGTGCGTACGATGAGAGCATGAAAGGGGCCAGGCCTATGCTGCTCAGTTTTGGTAATACGCCTTCAATAATCAAAGCAACTATTAATGAGTAGGCGCTCAGCATGAACAAAGCATAGACCAGAGTGCTCTTATGGGTACCATATACGATGGGGAAAGTCCTGCGGCCAACGCTTTTATCAGCGCTTATGTCCGGATACTGGTTTAGTAGGAGAAGGTTGTTGTTCAGGCAAAAAGGAATTATTGCTATTAGCCAGGACGAGTGGGCTGGAGAGCTACTCAAGAGCATATGAGTGCCCATAACCATCAATATGCCAAAACCCAGGCCAGGAGCAATTAGGCATAAAAAGGGTGAGCGATTAAGCCATGGAGAATAACTAATAATGAGTAAGACACCCATAATACCAATGGGCAAGATTTGAGCGCCATATTCGAGGGTGAAAACAATACCAATGCCGATAGTTAATGCCAGCGCTATAAGTCCTGATGTGAGGGCTGCGCCAGCCATATTAGGCTGAGCCGGTAGGGCGCCACTCCCTCCACTAAAGGCTGTTTTTGTTGTTATAAAATCGAGTCCACTTTTGTAATCTATGTATTCATTGAGGGTGTTTGCACTGATATGTGCAGATATCGCTCCGGTTAATATGAGAAATACCGTAAAAGAGTTGATCGGCTCTTGTGCAGAATATGCGGTGCTGAAGCCCAAAAATACACTAACAAAACTAAGAATCAGGAAGGTAGGTCGAAATGTTTGCAGCAGTACCTTTACGGTCATTTTTCACTTTAAGCTATAGTTGAGGGTGTATGTTAGCGGCTTGCCGTCTTCTTTGCATTCTGATGGTGAGTATGAACGAGCTTATGTAAGTGCCTTAAAAATAATTGCAGATAAATAATTAATAACAATTGAATGGAGAAGCCCGTGATTACAGGTATGCCGCGCATTGCCATTGCAGTACATGATTTCCCGGCTGTTGTTCGTTTGTTTAGAGATAAATTCGGTATGCCCGTTATCGATTTATCGAAAAGCAGCACCCCTGAATATGGTGCCGCACTGGGTATGTGTGTGCCCGAAGGTGGCAGTAATATTGAGCTAATGTCCCCCGTTGACCCGGAGGCCCCGTTGGGTAAAAGCCTGCAGGGTTTTCTCGATCGCCGGGGCCAGGGCTTATTTGCCTTAATGCTCGAAGCTCCTATACCTGACGATGAGGCTGAAGTGCTGGCACAGCGTGGCCTAAATATTATGCCCTTAATGCCCGGTGCCTTTGGGCGAGATGTACACCCTAGCTCGACCCACGGAGTGTTGATTCGTGTTTATCCAGTGGATTCCTTTGCAACTAAATATAAAGGCCCGGTTGACGAGCGCGAAGGCACTCGCGTGTCAGGTATTAGCCGCGTCATTATCGCCGTGGAAAATATTGATCACGCCGTAGAGGTTTACGGGACTCAGTTTAATATGGCGATGGATGCAACTTGGCTCGATGCGGAGCGCGGTGTGCGTGCAGCTATTTGTCGCCCGGCATCGGGAGGTGTAATAGAGCTGGTGGCCGTTGACGATTCGACTCAGCCATTCGCCAATGCGATCGCGGAGTTTTTGGGAAAACGCCGAGAAGGTATGTATGCACTGGTATTGCAGTCAAGTGATGTGCCTGCGACACAGAAGATGCTCGTCGAGCGAGGACTGGCAGTGAATGTTTCTGCGGATTCCTCCGATGTGCTAGAGGTGGATCAACAGGCGACATTTGGTGCTTTAATCCGCATTGAGGCAGGGTAGTAACGGGGTCTGTTATTTACAGGGTTTTATCATTTTGTAGTGTTCACACTGTTGTCATAGTAAAGCGGATTGGCACTGTATAAGTCTGCCCGTTTTTTTATTTATTATTTGTATATAAAGTAATGTGTTTATTCGGATAAGCACACTACTTTATATGCTTCTACTGAGTCTTGACGGCAAAGAGTTTGGCTGACATTTTTAATGCTGTTTATCGTCTTAAAAGTGGGTTTACTTGTGTATCATTTCATATATAGTAAATACAGCCTGAAAATAGTATTTTTCTTGTGACTGGAATTGTGAACCCTTTTATTGCTTGCACGATCGCTAGTCATCAATAAAAATTGCGTTTAACGGCTAAGGACAGCCAGACAACGGCTTAAATAAACAGTTTTTTTACTCTTTAGGAGTAAAGGTTAAAAAGGTTTTACAATATGTCTAGTGCAACTGGTACGGTAAAATGGTTTAACGCTGATAAAGGTTATGGTTTTATCGAGCAAGAGAACGGCCCC
>JBFHDT010000072.1:0-8261 GCA_041584575.1 Porticoccaceae bacterium | reverse complement strand
GGCCACAGTTTAGTAGCTAATGTTAAATTTCCCTTCAGCTACATTTGGACTTAATCCGTTGTTGTGTTTGTGTGGCCTGACTTGACTGTAGTAACCAATAATATAACCCGTTATTGATTCCTTTGCTTCAGCAAAGGTTCGGTAGCCTAGTCTTGGCACCCATTCGGTTTTTAAGCTTCTAAAAAAACGCTCCATTGGCGCATTGTACCCAAAGCACTTCGTGGGGCAGGCTCTCCCAACAATTTCCTCGACGGCTCATACTTTGATCGATCTGATAGCGCCACAATTGCTGACGAAACTTGTGGCTGGTGTAATGACTCCCCTGGTCTGAATGAAACGTCACAGCTTTTGGCCTACCGCGCGACTCAAATGCCATGCTTAACGCTTGGCAGGTAAGCTTACTATCAGGTGACGATGACATAGCCCAGCCAATAGGTTTGCGTGCAAATAAATCCAGTACCACCGCCAAGTAAGCCCAGCGTCGACCGCTCCATATGTAAGTCACATCACCGCACCACACCTTGTTTGGCTCAGCCACACCAAACTGACGATCAAGCTTGTTGGGGACGTTTACGTGCACCTGGCTAGCTTTCTTGTATTTGTGACTGGGAAGCTGACAGCTCACGAGTCCTAGTGTCTTCATCAATCGACTTGCCCTGTACCGGCTTAAGTTAATACCTCTAGCCGTTACAATGGCGGCGATAGTTCGAGCCCCAGCTGATTGATTACTTTCATCAAAAGCCGATTTTATTTTGCTGTGCAGCATCACTTGTTCGTGGGATAACTGATTGGATCTCTTCGCCCAATATTTGTAACTGCTTCGATTAACACGAAAGACTTCACAGGCAAGGGTTATTGTGTGGCTCTCTTTAATGCTGTCGACTAGCGCGAACCTCTCATCGAGTCTGACATTAAGAGAGCGGTAGCCTTTTTTAATATCTCTTTTTCTTCTTCGACCCTCCTGAGCTGTTTTTCTAATTCACGAATGCGTTGTTGATCTGGGGTCATTGGCGTGCCTTGAGGGGGCTTACCTTCACGCTCTGAACGCAGTTGTCTCACCCACTTATCCATAGTGGACTTACCAACCCCCATCGCTTGCGCGGCATCTCTTATGCTATAGCTTTGATCGACGACGAGCTGGGCTGCCTCGAGTCGAAACTCCGGGCTAAATGTTGGTCTTGTACGCTTGCTCATTGATCACCAATTTTACTGATGAGGCG
Source organism: Porticoccaceae bacterium (assembly GCA_041584575.1). Lineage (GTDB taxonomy): Bacteria > Pseudomonadota > Gammaproteobacteria > Pseudomonadales > Porticoccaceae > Reddybacter. Next base: position 7,041 of record JBFHDT010000072.1, on the reverse strand, counting down.
AGCTTATCACCTCTAATTAGGCGGCCAAATTAACTATGCCACTACAGTTGCCCGTAGATCGCTGGTGTCAGGTATGTTCCTCTTGAAATGCGAAGAGCTAAAGCAGGTCATGGGTCGTGGTTTCGGCGAGCGTAAGGTGCTTATTCTTGAGTGAATTATTAGTGCCAATAAAAAAGATAGTTTTGTTAAATACTTTGTGGGAGGAAAAGTGTTATGAATGAAGCGCACAATACCCACCGGTTTAACGCGCTTATTGATTTTCTTCAGGGTTCAAAAAAGAATAAACGTTTATTATATAAGCTACTAACCCTATTGTATGTTATTCAGATTCCCATCATTATTTATCTCGCCGCCTTTATCACACCGGGTGAATACCCCGTCTGGTGGCAAGCCATTGTCGATTGGGGGCAACACAATATACCTTCGGCTCAGGGTTGGACAGGCCGCACGATTGCCCACCGCGAACAAATGCCTGCCATTTACATGGTGTGGTTTATTTTTAGTTTTCCAACAATAATTTTTGCCATTCTCCTGGATGATCAGTGTCTTTTACCCCCTGTGTCGTTTGTTGAAAAAGGGCTATCGCGCGGTATTTACGACACGGTTATATTGTTATGTGGGGTGGTTATTACATTTTGGTGGTGTTATCTGCGAGGGCAAACAGTGCCAATCACTGAACCCCTTCTTTTCTTAGGCGGGATGGTTGAAAGCATTCCTGGGCTTTTATTTTGGGCACTGCTTTATGTGATTATGGGTGCGGGCCTTATTGCTAACCCGATGATTCTGCTGCGCCTGAAAATGGCTAAAGCACTGAAACATTATAGGGATAACAAGGGGTAGTGCGTTAAGCAATGTAGTGTGACGTGAGAAGGTGGGGAGATCGCATCAGGATTGCCATGGGTAGTCTGACACCTATTTGAATTTGTGCTTTTTGTTTTGTGTACCCGTGAGGGGTATAGGGGCTAAGGTGTCGCTGTTCTCTAGGTGGTTTGCATTGCCATCACTGTGATAGATTGCCCGCCAGCTTTAGTCGACTTAAACAACAGAGGGCAGTAGGTGATGACATCATTCAAACAACCGGTTTCGTTAAGCATAGAGTCTATTCGCCAGCACTTTGCGGATGGGGTTACGGTCTTTATTAGTGGTGGTTGCGGTCAGCCCGATGCGGTATTGGACCTCGTTGCGGATGCTGGGTTGAATAGCGCGTTTCGTGTGATTGACTGTTCGGTTCCGGGCATGACAGCTACTGAGTTGGATCGCTTATCTAGCAAGGCTATTTTAAATACGGGTTTTTTTCTAGGTGCCTACCGGCCCTTTAATGAACAGGGCCGATTGGAATATGTGCCTGCCTATCACTCGGCGCGTTACCGGGCAATGGAGGAAGACTACAACATTAATATCGCTTTAATTAAGGTGTCAGAGCCCAATGCCGAAGGGTTCTGCAGTGCCAGTTTGCATGCCGACTACTCCCCGGAAATGTTGGCGAAGACAGATGTGGTCATTGCCGAAATTAACCCCAATCTGCCTTTTATTGACGATGCCCTACAGATAGCGCTGGCTGATATCGACTATACCGTGACTTCAGATACGCCGCTACGAGAGTACGGGGTTTCAGCGGGCAGTGAGCTTGATTTGGTGATCGCCCAGCATATTGCTGGATTGGTTGATGATGGCGACTGTTTACAACTGGGTATCGGCGCATTGCCGGTATCGATATTACAAACGCTGGGCGATAAAAAAGACCTCGGGGTGCACACGGGTTTGTTGACCGAAGCTTTTGTGCCATTGGTTGAGGCGGGTGTGGTTAATGGCAGTAAGAAAACCATAGACCAAGGCAAAATGACGACAGGTATTGTCGCCGGGAGTCGCGATTTCTATCAGTGGTGCGGCAACTACTCGGGCCTGTCGATGCGCCCTGTTTCCTACACTCACAATGCCGGCGTGCTGGCACAGATTGATAACCTGGTGGCGATTAATACCACTCTTGAAATCGACCTCTTTGGGCAGATCAACAGCGAAACCATTAAAGGCAAGCAAATTGGTGGCGGTGGTGGGTTAGTGGACTTCTTGCGCGGTGCCCGCTCGTCTCGTGGTGGGCGCAGTATCATCGCTCTGCAGGCGACGGCCAAGGGCGGTAGTATTTCGAAAATTGCCCCTTTACTGAAAACAGCACCAGTAACGGCGATTCGCAACGATGTGGATTATGTGGTGACGGAATACGGTGTTGCACGACTCTCGAACCTCTCCGTGGAGAAGCGTGCCGAAGCGTTGATCAGCATTGCCCACCCTGATTTTCGTGAAGAACTGGCGGCGCAGTGGTCAGGGTTAATGTCGGTTTTTTAGTCTCTCCTGTATTTTGGGATAAATTCTTTCTCTAGGTTAGGTGATCTTTTGAACGACGCCGGTATTACCGGTATTGCAAACTGGCTGACCAGAAAGCCAGTCGGTTTGACTGCTATTTAGTGCGTAGTCAGTAAACTAGCGGTCATTCGATTCCACACCTGAATAAAAAAGGCCGACGTGTCAATGCGTCGGCCTTTTTTATTGTTCTGGATCAAGGGTGATTGATATTCCACGTTCGCTTTTTACGGGGCGGTGGCAGAATGTTTGTTCAAAATATGACCCACCATTTTCAATCTATGGAGAAGACCTTATGAAAGTTGGACACTTGATGTTGTTCCAAAACCACCCCAACCTGCCTCAGACTGATTATGATATGTATCAGAACGAGTTGGAAATCGCTCTCATGACTGAGCCTCTCGGTCTAGACTCTATTTGGGCGGTAGAGCATCACTTTACCGATTACACTGTCAGTCCAGATATTCCTCAATTTTTGGCCTTTATGGCCGGTCAGACTTCGCGTATTACCTTGGGTACTGCCGCGCTAATTTTACCCTGGCATAAAGACCCTATCCGTTTGGCGACAAGTATGTCGATGCTCGATAACATCTCTAAGGGACGTGCGATGATGGGCCTGGGCCGTGGTCTGGCGCAAATTGAATACGATGGATTTGGCATCGATATGGCCGAGTCACGTGGACGTATGAATGAGTCAGCAGCGATGATTATTGAGGCGCTTGACACCGGGTTTATGGAGGGTGACGGTCCTTACTTTAAACAGCCTCGTCGTGAAATCCGTCCGCGCCCCTTCAAGTCTTTTAAAGATCGTACCCTAATAGTTTCCATGTCACCCGATACCGCGCCTCATGCGGCTAAACTTGGCGGCGCCATTATGACCTTCGCTATTGGCCCCTGGGAGAGTCGTGCCAAAGAAATTGATATCTGGCGTGAGCACTATCAGCGCGAGCAGGGCTGTAAAGCCCCACCCACGAGCGCCAACTTGTTTGTGATTTGCGATAAGGACCCGAAGAAAGCCGAAGAGATGGCCTATAAGTACATGTCTGACTATTGGATTTCAGCCATGGCCCACTATGAAATAACCGGTGAGCACTTTGCTTCAAAAGGTGGCGGTGCTTACGACTTTTATCATGAAGCGGCGAAATCTGCGCGTGCGGCTGGTGATGATGCTATGGGTAGAAGTTTTGCTGATTTGCAAATTTGGGGGACGCCCGAGCAGTGTCTGGAAAAAATCCAGGGTATTCAGGACCATATTGGCGCTATGAATATGAATGCTTCTTTTAGCTTTGCCGGTATGCCTTACGACTATGCTAAGAAGAGCATGACTCTCTTTGCTGAACAGGTGGTTCCCGTTGTGCAGAAGTGGGATACAGAGAATCACAAAGTTGCTTGATTGATTCTTGCAGAATAAAAAACGGCGGCTTAGGTCGCCGTTTTTTATTCCTAATAGTTTTGCAGAGCCTGGCGATCCAAATTGTACAATAAGAAAAACCAGTGACTTGTGACTTGTTTCCGTGACGCGCACAATCAGGAGGACTATGCTTCTTAGCCTACTTTGGTAGCAGAACCTTTAAAGGACCTAACCTAACCCTAATAAGAAAAACACCCCGAGCATCAAAGGTAATAATTTAAATGAGTGTCGCTTTACTGATTGTTGATGATTCAGGATTTTCACGCAAAGCAATGTTGAAATCCATACCTGAGGGCTGGGATGTGGATATTACTCAGGCTGCTAATGGCGAAGAAGCCCTGGCAGCCTTACGTAAGGGGTTGGGGGAAGTGGTACTTCTCGATCTCACTATGCCGGTACTCGATGGTTTTGGTGTGCTGGAAGGCATTCGCGATGAAGGGCTAGAAGCTAAGGTGGTGGTGGTCTCTGCAGATATTCAGCCCAAAGCAAAGTTCCGCGTTATGTCTCTTGGTGCGCTGGGTTTTTTACAAAAACCATTTAATAAAGAATCGTTGGCGGCTATTTTAGCTGAATGCGGAGTTTACAGTGAAGGCTGAACCTTTGAATGTAGAGGAAAATGAAGTCCTTCAAGAAGTTATTAATATCGGTATGGGGCAGGCAGGAGCGTCTCTGGCCAAGCTTTTTGATGTCTTTGTGAACTTATCCGTACCTCGGGTGAGCTGGGTGAATGACGCCGATTTTATTGACCAGGTAGAAAAGCTAGTTGAAGGTCACGGCAGTAGCTGGGCGGGCGTGCGCCAGGCCTTTTACAATCAGTTGGAAGGTGAAGCATTTGCTATCTATGGAGCTGCTGGCTGCCAACAATTGGCGGGTTTAATCGGCTATGTCGATGGTGACAATGGCGCAGAGGAAGAGCTGTTACTTGATGTGACCAATATACTGGTTGGTGCCTGCCTGGTGGGCGTCGCTAAGCAAATTGGTAAAAAACTAGATTTTGTAGCCCCGACTTTGGTCGGTATGGGTAAACCAATTAGCGACCTTCTCTATAAGCGTGACCGTGAATGGGACCAATGCCTGCTTATCGAAGTCAATTTTTGCCTGGAAGAGGGCGATTTTTCCTGTCATCTGGTGACACTCATGTCTGAGGCATCGATTGAACAACTACGCAGTGGTTTGATCGATTTTATGGAAAGTTACTAAATGACAGCAGCACTGGGTGATAACAGCCTGGGTTTTATTATAGATCGTGTCGATGTCGGCATTTTGGTAGTTACTGAAAATCTCGAAGTGGTGTTGTGGAATCGTTTTATGGAGGCCAATAGTAAAGTGGCCGCAGAGACGATAGTGGGCACCTGTTTATTGGAATCCTTTCCTGACTTACCTGGCAAGTGGCTTGAAAAAAAAGTCAGAAGTGTTTGCTTACTGAATAATTTCGCCTTTACCTCCTGGCAACAGCGCCCCTATCTGTTCAATTTTAAGCATCACCGACCCATTACAGGTGGTGTGACGCATATGTTCCAGAACTGCACCTTTATACCTTTTGAGGGCTCAGAAAGTGAACGCCTGGTATGTATCACTTTGTTTGACGTTACCGACTCAGCAATTTCTCAGCGAGAGGTTCAGCAAGCTCAAGCTGAACTCGAAGAATTAAGTAATCGAGACCCCCTGACCGGTATCTACAATCGACGTTTTATGGAGACAGAGCTCAATAAGGAGTTTAAGCGGGTGCGTCGCCACGGTGGTACGTTATCGGTATTATTTCTTGATCTAGATTTCTTCAAAAATGTCAACGATACCTATGGTCACCAAGCGGGCGATCAGGTTTTGATAGAGGTTACTCAGCGGATTGACGGTATGACTAGGGCGACAGATTGCTTGGCACGCTATGGGGGTGAAGAGTTTGCAATTATCTTGCCCGAAACTGATATCAGTGGCGGACTGACCTTTGCCAATAGAGTGAGGGAATTAATCGAAAAAACCCCCGTCTACTATGAAGGGCATGCCATCACACTGACTGCCAGTCTTGGTTTGAGTGAATATGATGAAGGCATAGAAAGTCATGATGCCCTGCTCGACCAAAGTGACAAAGCGCTTTATGTGGCCAAAGAACAGGGGCGCAATCGTGTTGTTTGCTACACGCCCGATATGTAAAATACTGTTGCGTTTCTGCTTTTAGCTTTAGGTTTTTAACAACCTGACTTTAAATGATTGCAACATCAGTCTTGCCCCTGATGGAAATGCTGTCTGTACATGCCTCGGCAGTACCTACTACTGCTCTGCTTGTTGGTCTGCGCACTATTTTATGGATTACTGACAAAAAAAGGCACGGTCCAGGTGATCTTTATTTGTGGGTCTCTGGCCTATATATTCGAATGAAGGCGGCCTAATCCTCTGACCTAATTTCCAGGTTAAAAGAGGATCCCCGCGAGACCTTCATGGAATCGGCACAGCTGGTATTGGACAGCCTTGCAACGGGTTATGGCGAATTGGTAAAACAGGCTAAAGCGCCCTTACACTCGAGAGCGAGTAAACCCTTTAAATGTCACAGTTACGCGGCCTCGATGTTACCTGATTCTATTCTTGGTATGGCCAACCGCGGTTTCGATCTGCTTTTGACTCCCATAAACCTTGAGAAGACGTCGCCGTCGATATTGCTTGTTATAGTGAGTTGTTTGCTCAAGTTCACCGCACCAACCCTCCGCCACCTTTAGCAGAGGCTGGACTTACTGTCACGACGGTGACGATGTAACGAAAGAAACGGTCTATAAATTTATGGCCGCTATGAGCAAAGCGTGATCGACCATTGGGCAATGAATCTGCATTACTCTAAATAAGGTGAAACTCAGCCCCCAGTGATTATTATCGACAACACAACCCCTACCTTTGGGCCGCGCACACTTCACTTGCAAATTGTATAACCCGCTAAGAGGGGGCTAAAGGCTTCCCCAATGGATTTAACTACAACGATGATATGCCTCAGGGTTGGTTTGATATTAGGGGAAAGGTCATTGGCCCTTAACTCGATGGACTGGGCCACGTAGGCCAACACCAAGTGTTTTATAATTGCCTGAAAGGCCCCGCTTAGTACGCGATAATGCTCATGAGTTTTTCTTTGGCTTGGGTGTGCCTCGGGTAAGGGGTGCAGTACAGGCGATGATTGATCCAATCGCCATTGACCAATCACAAGTCGTGTGAGAACCAGTAAAATTGCTAGGTAGACTTACGCGGCAATTTTTACTGATATCAGACAATATTACTTAAAATCAGTTGGG
>JBFHDT010000071.1:0-8261 GCA_041584575.1 Porticoccaceae bacterium | reverse complement strand
CATGCCAATAATAGTACCCGTCAACATACCCGGTAGCGCCAATGGCAGCACATGATGAAGAACAACTTGCATGGGCGAGGCGCCAATGCCAATGCCCGCTTCGCGTATTGATGGCGGCACCGCTTTAATCGCAGCGCGGCTTGAAATAATAATGGTCGGCAAGGTCATTACCGCTAATACCAAGCCACCAATGATGGGCACCGAACGGGGCACGTGGAAAAAATTAATAAATATTGCCAGGCCCAGCAGACCAAAAATGATTGAAGGCACCGCTGCCAGATTATTAATGTTTACTTCAATAAAGTCTGTCCAACGGTTTTTTGGGGCAAACTCTTCAAGATATACAGCTGCAGCAACACCAATGGGAAAGGACAGCGCCAATGTAATAAACAGGGTAAATAGCGAGCCGACAATAGCACCGCCAATACCAGCCTGTTCTGGCTCACGAGAATCGCCACTGGTAAAAAAATTGCTATTAAAACGTAGTTCAATTTGGCCTGTATCCATCAAGGATTGTATCCACAATTGCCGCTTCTCATTGGTACGCCCAACAAAAGGGCCATCAATACTAGTGAGGCTTTTATAGTACGTATCGATATCATCATCAGCTAGCACCCAAATTTTTACAGATTGCCCTAATAAACTGGGGTCGGCTTTTAAACGGTCGGCCAGATCGTACTCAGCACTGTTGCTGACCAGTCGATAAAGCTCACGCTTTTCTTTTCGCCCAGAGACATCGGTAAAACGCGTGCGCAGACTCTTTTTTATGACACCGGAAAAATTTGCCAGCGCTAATTGTTGTGCGTCGTTAATATCGCTAATGCCAAGAATATCGGCCTCATAATCAACACTAAGCTGAATATAGGTTTGGCGAAATGCGCCGTGCCCTTTGCCAATAATATCGACGAATAATGTAGCGACACAAAGTACGCCAAAAAGAATCGCTGCAACACCGTAGAGCCGAAAGCGCTTTTCGGCACGATAGCGTTTAGCCAGTGTTTTTCTGATGCGCTCAGTGCTTGCGCTGGACTGCTTACTCATATTGTTCTCGATATTTTTTTACGACACGCAAGGCAATAAAATTTAATCCCAGTGTCACCAGAAATAACATTAAACCCAATGCAAAAGCAGACAGGGTTTTAGCGCTGTCGAACTCCTGATCACCCACCAGTAAAGTGACGATTTGTACGGTGACTGTAGTCACGGTGTCTAAAGGGTTGACGGTGAGCTTAGCGGCGAGACCTGCTGCCATCACCACAATCATGGTTTCACCAATGGCGCGCGATACCGCCAACAATACGCCGCCGACAATGCCCGGTAAGGCGGCAGGAATGATCACTTGTTTAATGGTTTCCGAATGGGTCGCACCGAGTGCCAGAGAGCCATCGCGCATGGTTTGGGGTACGGCATTAATGACATCATCTGCCAGTGATGAGATAAAGGGAATAATCATAATGCCCATCACCAGGCCTGCAGCCAGAGCGCTTTCTGAAGTCACCGACAACCCCATGCTAGTGCCGGTATCTCTAATAAAAGGGGCAACGGTCAAGGCTGCAAAATAGCCGTAAACCACTGTGGGTACACCGGCGAGAATTTCCAGCGCCGGTTTAACAAAGCTACGTACTTTTGACCCAGCATATTCTGCCAAATAAATTGCCGACATTAATCCCGCTGGCACCGCGACCATCATGGCGATAAATGAAATCAGCAGGGTGCCAAGAAACAGAGGCACTGCACCAAAACTGCCTGTGCCGCCAACCTGATCGGCGCGAATAGCTGTTTGCGGGCTCCATTCCAGACCAAAGAGAAACTCTGATACTGGCACCTGCTGAAAGAAGCGTAGGGATTCAAAAACTACCGAAAGCAAAATACCCAACGTGGTGAAAATAGCCAGACTGGCACAAAGTAATAAAACCGTTTTAAATATTTTTTCAACCTGCTCACGCGCACGCAACCGGGCCGACATACGCCACCAGCCCCAAAGACCACAGCCGCCGGCCACTAACAATGCAAGGCCCGTCAACAAGCGCTGACTCATATCGCGTAAATAGGCCAGTGCCGTAGCGGCATCTAACAGTGCTGGCTTAACACCCTCAGCCGACAGCGCACCGCTGGCCAGGTTTTCAATCTTGTTCATCAACAAATTGTATTCGGCAACGGAGTTGGGGCGAATCTCATCGGGTATACCCGCCAGCAACATTTTGCTGATAATGGTTTCTTCAAATGCCAGGCAAATGAAGAGTAGTAAAACAGAAGGCAAACCACACCAGAGTGCGACCCGCATACCGTAATAAGACGGCAATGAATGTAAGTTGCGCACACCACCTAACTGGCGGGCAAAACCCTGGGAGCGCTGATAACCAAAAAAGTAAGCCAGAGCAGACATCACCAGTAGGGCAATGATTAGGTTTGAGGTTTGCATTTTATAAAACCGGATTCCTTACACAGCTAAACACGCCGTTTAAAACGAGGATAACGGCCTGATAAAACCAGGCCGCATTAAAATTACTCCGATAGCGTGATTAGCTACTTCATTACGATAGATGAAGTGTCGGCACAAGCTCGACTATAAACCTTCGCCAGACATCGGTTTAAGGGCTTTAATATCAGCACCATTGGCGCGTCGAACATCATCACTCAGGGGAATCATGCCTTTCTCGGCGAGATAACCCTCTTCACCCCAGGCTTTTTCACTGGTGAATTCGGCCAGGTAACCTTTTATACCCGGCACCACACCCACGTGCGCCTTCTTAACATAGAAGTACAAAGGACGTGACACGGGGTAAGACTTATCGGCGATAGTGTCAAACGTGGGCGCCTGGCCTTCTATCATTGAGCCTTGAACCTTGTCAGCATTTTGGTCGAGAAAGCTAAAGCCAAAAACGCCGAGCGCATTGGGATTGGCATCAAGCTTTTGTACGATAAGGTTGTCATTCTCACCCGCTTCAATGTAGTGGCCATCTTCACGGATCGTGTGGCAAAGCGATTTATAGGCTTTCTTGTCCTGCTTCTTCATTGCCTTGATCCAGCTGATTTTTTTACAGCCACCTTCTAATGCCAGCTCTGCAAAGGCGTCGCGGGTACCCGACGTTGGAGGCGGGCCAAGCACTTCAATTTTTACATTGGGTAGGGCTGGGTTAACCTCTTTCCAGGTCTTGTACGGGTTAGCAACCAAGGTTTTTGATGTTGTGAACTCATCTTGCATGCTTTTTGGAGCGGGAACATTTTTGGCCAATGCCAGGAAAATATCTTTGCGTGTCAGACTCATTTGCTGTGTTTTCACTGAGTTGGCGAGCACAATGCCGTCAAAACCAATCAGCACCTCAATAATATCGGTCACACCCGCAGCCTGACACTTTTTAAATTCAGACTGCTTCATGCGGCGCGATGCGTTGGTGATATCAGGGTGGCCTGTACCAACTCCGGAGCAGAACAATTTCATGCCGCCGCCTGAACCGGTCGATTCGATTTTAGGCGTCGGGTTGGGCGTGGTTTTACCAAAACGCTCGGCAACAACTGTCGCGAAAGGATAGACCGTTGATGAGCCAACGATGCTGATATAATCTCGCGAGGCTGAAACTGCCTGGGTGCTAGCCAGGGTCATGGCAATGCCACAGCCGATGGCAGCGACTTTTAGTTGTGCTGCTGTGTTAGATAGTTTTTTCATGTTTGTCTCCTGCGACGTTTCCATCAATGATGGGGCTAGTACGCGCATCCTAGATAGGACAAATGACAAGACTATGTACAAAACATGACAGCTATGTGACAAACACAGTCTTGCTTTGGCTGATTAATAGCTCAGGCCAATACTGCAGGGCGTTTGTTTATCGCCTCACTTGATCAACCGGCCTAACAAGCCTAAGTCATCTCAATGGGTTCTCTCATGATTTCTGCCAACTCTTTCATCGATACCTTCACCGAATTCTGCGGCAAGCTCACCGCCTGGGCGACGCTCGCGATGATGCTCTGCACCTGCTTTGTTGTGGTGGCTCGCTATTTATTCGGCTCTGGCTCTATCGCTTTGCAAGAGACGGTGCTTTACCTCCACGCCTTTGCCTTTATGCTCGGGACTGCCTTTACCCTGAAGCGGAGTGGCCATGTGCGAGTCGATATTTTTTATCGCCACTTCTCGCTACGCCGCCGGGCGCTAGTGGATGCCTTCGGTGTCGTTTTTTTTCTGTTGCCAACCTGCGGGCTTATCTTCTGGCTCAGTTTCGATTACGTCAGCAATAGCTGGGCTATTTATGAACATTCGCCGGAGTCCGCCGGCCTACCCTGGGTATACCTGCTTAAGTCACTACTATTAGTTATGCCAACGCTACTTTTGCTGCAGGGTATCGCCGAATTTCTCAAATCCTTCGCCATCCTGCGTTCACCTGCCAATACCTCTTTAACAGCGTCAGAATAATCACCATGATCGAACTCCTCCCCCTCTTTATGTTCCTCGCAGTTTGCCTAGTAATATTGCTGGGCTACCCGGTGGCATTTTCGTTGGCCGGTATCGCCATCTTATTTGCCGCCTTTGGTAGCGCCATCGGTCATTTCGATATGGCCTTTCTTCAAGCACTACCCAATCGGCTCTATGGCACCATGGTGAACCAAACACTGGTAGCCATACCGTTATTTATTTTAATGGGCATCATGCTGGAGAAATCTCGGCTAGCTGAAGACCTGCTCAACAATATGGCCCAGCTTTTTGGCAAGGTGCGCGGTGGGTTAGGTATCTCTGTTGTTATGGTTGGTGCCTTACTGGCCGCCAGTACCGGTATCGTCGGTGCCACCGTGGTCACCATGGGCTTAATGTCACTGCCCACTATGCTCAAACGGGGCTACAACCCCGCTTTTGCCGCTGGTACCATTTGCGCCACTGGCACCCTGGGGCAGATTATTCCGCCCTCTATTGCCCTGGTTTTACTGGGCGATATTCTCTCTACCGCTTATGCCCAGGCGCAGTTAAGCATGGGCATATTTGCACCAAAAACCGTGTCCGTCGGTGACCTGTTTATGGGCGCCGTTATTCCTGGGCTAATTTTGGTCGGCTGTTACTGCACTTATATTTGCGTCTATGCTCGACTGCGGCCAGACAATGCGCCGGCTGCTAATGAGCAGGTGTCTGTCAGCACTGTGGCTTTATTATCGAGCCTGGCACCACCAATGCTGTTAATTATTGCTGTACTCGGCTCCATCCTTAGCGGCATTGCCACCCCAACCGAAGCCGCCGGTGTAGGCGCTTTTGGCGCTTCATTACTTGCCCTGTTACGCCGCCAACTTTCGTTACAGCGACTACAACAGGTATTAGAAGGTACCGTTGAAGTCACCGCCATGGTTTTTATGATTCTAATTGGCGCCGCCATATTTTCATTGGTGTTTCGGGGCTTTGGTGGCGAAGAGTTAGTGAGCTCAATGTTTGCCAGCATCCCCGGAGGCGCACTGGGTGCAACCCTCGCAGTAATGATTGTTATTTTTATACTTGGCTTTATTCTCGACTTTATCGAAATCACCTTCGTGGTGGTGCCCATTGTCGGCCCTGCTCTACTGGCCATGGGTGTCGACCCCATCTGGCTCGGCATAATGATTGCCGTTAACTTGCAGACCTCATTTTTAACACCACCCTTTGGTTTTGCCCTGTTTTATTTGCGCGGCGTGGCACCGAAGGAAGTCCTCACCAGTAATATTTATCGTGGGGTTATGCCCTACATCGGCATCCAGCTAGCCGTACTACTACTGCTCGCCTTGTGGCCAAGCCTGGTAACCTGGTTGCCGGGGCAGGTGAATTAGCTCGCATTTCAAACTCTACAGTGAGCCAAGTGCTGAAAATATTTTGCCGTCAGTCTTAATACTTTTTTAGTAGGAATTGAAAGAGCTAAACCATCATTGTTTAAATTGCGCGTGACAGGCCACACAGTAAGACATTGTTTTACCCAAAGCAGCGAGTGAATTTTCCATATTACCTTTTTCAATGATTGTCCCAAGTTCATCTGCACTTTTATGAAAACTCAGGCCTAATTCTTTGAAAGTATCACTGCCAAAACTGCTGCACATAGATTCCATTTTTTTTGTCAAACCCAGTTTTTGATGAGCAGTATTGGACGCCTGGGCGAAGTTACCAGAACCCAGTTGAATAACTATATCTTGCACCGCAGCCAGATGCGCCCGCATATTTTTTAGTTGGTGCTGTTTCATTGCCGGCGAAAGGTTCAATGAAGTTCTATCGTCAGCCGCCATGTGTTTATGGTGCATTGTGTGTGTGTTTTCCAGATCTGCAGCCTGAACTAGACCTGTCATCAATAAAATTTTAACCAGCCATATTATTCTGATCATTTCCTACCTCTTTTATCTCACATAATGAATTAGGCAATAGCTGATTAAACCCCTGAGCACTCCCTTTGTAATTGACAAATAACAGGTTAAGAAAAAACTTTCTGCGGCAAATTGTCGCAGCGGCTATTGATTATTCATCACGGAGTAATGCCCTCTATCGACCTACCATTTACCGTGCCGCTGCTATTCGCATTTCAGCATAGTATGGAGACCTTTCTATCGGGAGGAGTGTTGAATAAAATTAAATTACAGCATGAAATAGTCGATTGAAATGCTTGATTACCAGACCTGATTCCACTTTGGGTATCATTAATAAAAGGGACTAGCACTAATGAAACTGTAAAAACAGATCCTTCAGTATATTTTTAACGATAATTATAATTTACTTGTTGTGATTACTTCTGTGCCTTCTTATATTCGTACATCAGTGAGTCTCCATGCTCTAACAATGCGTCTATTGAATGATGTTTATCAATTGAGTACTCGACTATTCCGTAAGAAAATGTCATCTCATAATCGAGATTTGATACTTTAGTATACTCATCCAGTGATTGTTGTAGCCTGGCAATAACATCTTCTGCTGAATTTTTATCTACGTTGGTAAGCAACATGACAAACTCATCACCTCCCAGACGCGCAAAAAGATCTGACTCACGGCATAAAGCACCCATTTGCTGTGCAAAAAGCATTAGCACACGGTTACCCTCAGCATGACCGAAAGTATCATTGATGAATTTAAAATTATCGAGATCTAGATATACCAGGGATGCAGGAATTTTTTGTCGGACACAAAGTTTCAGGCTGTGTTGGGCGACCATCATAAAACCTCTTCTATTAGGTATATTTGTAAGGTCGTCTAATGTAGCCAACTGTATTGCACCAAGCTCTCGCTCTGCAGTTAATGCCAGATCTTTTAGGAATTCGAGATCACCGTCACTCAGAGTCCTTGGTTCACGGTCAATAATGCAAAGGGTTCCCAGTTTACTTCCATCAGTGAATCGTAGAGGGCAACCTGCATAAAAACGAATGTTGGGATCATTGATAACTAATGGGTTGTCAGCAAACCGTTCATCTCTGCTTGCATCAGAGATGATAAATACTTCATCACCCAGGATCGCATGGCCACAAAATGAAATATCTCGCGATGTTTCACTAGCATCTAAGCCCAGACAGGATTTGAACCACTGGCGGTTTTCATCGACCAGGCTGACAAGTGCAATTGGCACACTGAACATGCGTTTTGCCATACGTGTTAGGCGATCAAAACGCTCCTCGGGCGACGTATCTAGAATATTGAGTGATCTGAGGGTTTTGAGCCGAGCCTCTTCATCTTGTGGAATATCAGGTTTTTCCATTTAAGTATTCCTATACAGATATATTATCATTATTAATTTGCCATCCAGGAATACTCTACTCTCTGAAAAAATGCGTAGAACGTATTTTTCTAGTGGCCTATTGTTAGCTTGGCCCAAGTCATAGGTTAACTGCAACGCTTTCCATGGATAAAAACCCCGAAAATATGAGCCAGTTCATTCCATCACACATAAATGCAAGTAATTAACAATTCTACTCATCGTTGAGCCAATGAAGGAAGTAGAGGGAACCCCAATGATTGCCAGATAGTAGCTTCAGAGCCAATCGTTCATGTTATAAATCATCATAGCTCTAACGACCTTAAGCACAAGGCAGTATGCGATCTCAGACAGGCAAGCATTTGTATCAACGAATAGGTTTTGCATCACCACCAAAGGAGGTGACCGGTCTGGTGACGGCGACAACTGCAAAATTGGCTATATACGCCAACGGTAGCGAACGTAGAAACCCCTCAGTATTGCAAGCCACTCTCTGCGATCCTCGTCACCGCCATTAATAATTTCGCGTCGATCAACACGAAAGGTAGCGTGGGAAATGGCCGTAGCTAATGGGGCATGGAAAGACTT
>JBFHDT010000070.1:0-8292 GCA_041584575.1 Porticoccaceae bacterium | reverse complement strand
GAGTAAACCTTTAAACAGAGGAAGTATGGCCAAGGCGGAAAGGGCAATGACAGCAATAAAACTGGCAGTGATGGTGTATTCAGTCGTTGTGGGTAGGTGCTCTCGGGTGTTGACGCCGCCGAGCACAATAAAGTTGCGTGGCAGATTGTGACGAGAGTGGAAGTCGTGGCCGGTGGCCAGTACCAGGCTGTCACCGGACTGCAGTTTTATTTTCCCCAGGCCGCCGGCGAGACGTTGGTCGCCGCGCCGCACGGCGACCACGGCGGCGTCGAACATGGCGCGAAAATTCACTTCGCGCAAGGGGCGACCGGTGATGGTGGCGTTGTGACTGACCACGACTTCGCTGAGGTTTTTACTGAGATTGCTGGAGTCGTCGTCAAAAATGCTCAAGCCTTTAAACTGGTTGAGGGTTTGGATGTTTGTAATATCGCCGGCGAAAATGAGTAGGTCGCCCGCTTCAATAATTTCCTCCGGTGATACTGGGCTAATGATGTGCTGGTCGCGAATGATCTCGACCAGAAAGAGGTCGACTAAATTGCGAAAACTATTGTCGAGTAACGACTTGCCGATCAGAGGGGAGTCGCTCTGTACTTTGGCTTCGAGAAAGTAGGTTTTACTTTCGCTGCTATCCACCGCTCGGCTGGGTAATGCGCGAGGTGCAATGATTAGCAGCAAGATCATGCAGCCAAGAAAAATGGGCAGGCCTATAGCGGTGAAGTCGAACATAGACAGGGCAGGCAAGCCGTTTTCAATTACCAGACCATTGAGCACCAGGTTCGTAGAGGTGCCGACCAAGGTCAGCGTGCCGCCCCAAATTGAGGCATAGGAAAGGGGGATAAGGAGACGTGAGGGCGGCAGTTTACTTTGGTTCTTAACGGTGCTCATAAAGGAGGCAACCACGGCGGTGTTGTTACTCACCGATGAAACGAGCCCGGCTGTAAATCCCAACTTGAGTAGAGCTAGGCGATAACTGCCGCTAAGCACTCGCTGCCCAAGGCTGGCAAAAAGCTGGGTCTTTTCGATAGCGAGCACCAGCATGATGAGCAGTACCAATGTCGCAAGGGCTTCGTTGGTGTAGTGATTTAAGGCCTCGCCGAGGCTAATCATATCCAGCAAATAAAGTAGAGAGATGGCGCTGCTAAACAGGAAGACGGGGCGAATACGCGTCGTGGCCAAACCGATAATAATAGCTGCCAGGCAGAGCATGACGATGATTTGTTCCAGATTCATGCTTCTATCCTTGATGGTAAAGCAGCGCTAGGGCTCGGCGCTTTTGTAGTCAGTGTTTGTTGCGCCATGGGTTCTAGCGTGTAGTGAGAATTGCCTGGGGGTAGATAATAAGCAGGATTTTGCACTAAGTTTGACAAGAGGGTGGATGGACTTGCTTCAGTCAAACATGTCGCCCTGCTCGTTAATTATTACATCGTACAGAGACTGAAAAGCAAACCGTGCCGATGCTTCACTGCCAACAGTTTTATAGGTGAGTCGGGCAATATCAGGGCGTATCAATTTTGGTGTGCCAGCGGCTTCGGCCAATAACTGAGCCTGGCAGTTGCGCTCCATGGTGATAAACCACCACGCGGCAGCGTCGACACTGGCGCCAACGGTGAGCAGGCCGTGGTTTTGCAAAATGCAGGCTTTGTTTTGGCCCAGGGCTGCGGCGATGCGCTGGCCTTCATTCATGTCCAGTACCACGCCGGTGAAGTCATCAAAGAGAGCGTGATCCTCATAAAAGGCGCAGGAGTCCTGAGTAATGGGGTCGAGTGTTTTACCCAGGCTCGACCAGCTCTTGCCATAGACGGAGTGGGCATGGGCGGCGGCGATAACATCGGGTCGAGCGGTGTGAATATTGCCGTGAATTGTAAAGGCGGCGCCGTTCAGCAGGCCATCTCCCTCGACAATTTCACCGCGATCATTAACCAATAGCAGCTGCGACATTTTTATTTGTTTGAAGGAAACACCAAAGGGATTGACCCAAAAATGGTCGGGGTGCTCGGGGTCGCGTACGGTGATATGACCGGCCGCGCCCTCATCAAAACCAAACTTGCCAAACAGGCGGAAAGCGGCGGTGAGCCTTTGCTTGCGGTGTAAGCGTTCGGCGGCAACAGATTCAAATTTCGACGCTTGCTGACCGTGGCCATGCGGCGTCATAACAATGGAATTGACCGTGTTACTCATATTGAGTACCTCTCCATTCTTGGTGGTAGCCAGGTTTTTGGTGATGTTGTTAGTTCGTTGTTGGAGCTTAGCATACAGAGTAGCTGGAAATAGACCTGTGTTGCGACTGAGCAATACAGGCACCTTACGCTGTCAAGTGCTATTGGAATTATCGCTGAAGCCTTATCTGCTGTTAGAATAAAAAGCGAAGTAAGAGGAACTCGCCTTTATTCGAAGGTGCTGTACTGGCTAATATGGGTGGTAAAACGTAGCAATGAGAAAACTTTGTACTTGTCGTGACTCAATAAATCGCTTGCTAAATTTGAGTTCGCTCGGTTTTTACATAGTGGCTGTGTTGATGCTGATCCCTGTGATTGCCAATGCTCATAATTTATCCGGTGCTAATGCGCGCTTCGTTGAGGGTCTCGATGGCCCGGCGGTAATCCCGTACATGTATCTTGGTGCGAAGCACATGGTGACCGGCTATGATCACTTGTTGTATCTGGTTGGCGTGGTGTTTTTTTTACTGCGGCTTAAAGATGTCATTCTCTACGTAAGTTTGTTCACCCTGGGTCACAGTATTACCTTGATGGGTGGCGTGCTGTTGGAGTGGAATGTTAACGCGTATTTGATCGACGCCATTATTGGACTTTCTGTAGCCTATAAAGCTTTTGAAAATATTAATGGTTTTAAGCAAGTCTTTGGTTTTACGTTAAACGCAAGAGCTGCCGTGTTGATTTTTGGTTTATTCCACGGTCTCGGTCTGGCGACTAAATTACAGGGCCTGTCGTTATCGGCAGATAGCCTAGTCATTAACATGTTGAGTTTTAATGTCGGCGTAGAAATAGGTCAGGCGCTTGCACTGGCGTGTATTGTGGTGATTCTTGGGCAGTGGCGTCAACGTAATAGCTTCCAAAAACAGGCATTTGTGGCTAACACAGTGTTAATGAGCCTCGGCTTTATGTTGGCGGGTTATCAGTTTTCCGCTTATTTTTGGGCATAAATTAGAGAGGCATAGTTATGAATACAAAAGCATCGCAAACAGTGGTATTACAAACAAATAGAAGCAAAGTGTTACTCGCCTCCTTGCTGGCTTTGATTTTAGCAGCGGCCATTTTAAGCGCATTTATTTTGCCTGCTGAATTTAATCGGGATCCCCTTGGGGTAGGCGAAGCGTTGGGTATTTCGGGCTTATCGCAACCTGCGGCTGTCAGCGTTGAGAGGGTGAGTAAAGAAGAGGGTGCCTTTCACCAGGATAGCGTGTCGTTCCAGTTGCTACCTTTTGAGTTCGTTGAATACAAATATTCACTCAGTAAAGGCAGTAGTATGCTTTATCACTGGACCGTGACCAGGAGTCGCGGTGGTGAGTCGAGTGCCGTCTCATTTGACTTTCACGGCGAATCCCACGAAGTTGAGGGTTACGAGGAGAGCTACAGTGAAGGTGAAGGCGATCACGAAAGTGGTACATTTATCGCGCCTTTTGAAGGAATTCACGGCTGGTTCTGGGCTAATCATGGAGCCGAGGCGGTGACAGTTACCTTGAGGACGACAGGTTTTTATACAGAAAGCCTGGAGTTTCGCGATGGATTTGAGAAAAAACAAATAATGAAATAAAAAAAGAAATATTGTCGCGTTAGCTTTAGATAAGTCTTTTAGCCGAAGAGGTTGGCTGAAGCGGGGAAAGGTCTGACCAAGTTACACCATTAGGGCTTTGTGTAACTTGGTCAGGGATGTGGCTTTTAGTCGGTTCGAGGTTGGAAGTAGAGGGGGCTAGAGTATATCTGAGGCCTCGTCGCCCTGAACGTAAACCGAGTGGCAAGCTTTGCAAACGCGGTAGATTTGGCCTCCCGCATCGAACAAAGCATCAGAATCCTGATTTTTTGCTGCCGCCTGGGCGAGCAGGCCAGCTTCGACAAGACCCTGGGAAATATTTCGCCAGCCCTCATCGTCAACCGCCCGCCCGGGCATTAATAGCAAATTACCACTTGCAGCAACCACTGCTGCGCTGTGTTCAACGGCGAGCCAGCCTTCATCCGTGGTTGGTGCCAACTCTCTGGTGCCAGCAGCAGTAATGATGCTGCCCGCTGAATCCCAGACGCCATCTACTGCAGGGTCTAGCACCCACTGCATGATGTGTTTAACGTCACCGCTCAGTTTGAAAGGGTTGGCGTCTGCTTGCTCTGTTAGCGATGCTGGCTGTTCAGAAGGACCGCAGCCGACAAGAGTGCTAAATAGCAATGCAATGAGTGCGAACTTGCTGGGATTCATGTGGCGTGCCTCCTTTTTAACTTATCGGCCTGGGTCAGCGCCGTCATCTGGTGCGCCAGTACCGGATGAGCCCATGAACATTTTCTTACCGTTGGCGAGTGTAATGTTAAGGCCGTTGGCGCTGTTGGTACGATCTTTGGCTTGGTAGCCTTCAACGACGATTTCAGTGCCAATGGCAATGGATCGCTTGTTGATACCCCTACGTAACAATGTATTAGGGGTGCCACCCTCAATTCTCCAGGCTTCTTTTTCGCCTTCAGCGTTAGTGACTTCTATGTGGAACCAGGCATGTGGGTTTACCCACTCGATTCGTGTTACAGAACCGCGTAAGGTGAGCGGAGCGTCGGCATCAAACTCTGCGCCAAATGCATGGTGTGCATTGGATTGTGCGGAGACTAAAGAACCCAGCGCTAATCCGGCGACTGTAGCAATTTTTTTAAAAGACATAAAACTGACCTCTGGTTACAAAAAGACATGAAAAATTAATGGCTATCACAGCAAGTTTCTCCTCTACTTAATCGAGAGGTTTTGCACGCAGGTCGCCGTAGAGTAGTTCTTCAACAAACTCAACACATTTGAAGTCAAGTATTTGCACGTTGGCTTCCATTCGACGGTAAAGAGGCATACTGATTTTCCAGGGCTTCGTGAACGTCAGTGGGTCGGTGATCGTGGCTTCATACTGAATGTGGTTGGGGCTCGTCATAGTATAACGCTCTTCAACGTGCAACTGCTCACTGTGATGGTTGCCAGAGCGATCAAACCAGGTTGAGGCATTTTGGCCGGTGACATCGATAACAAGCGTGTCGCCATCCCACCGGGCGACTGATTGCCCCATCCAGCTATCAACTGGGGCAGGCCCGGGGTCTTTCATAAAAATATCGCGATCGGCGCCAGCATATTGATAGGTAATGAATATGGAATCATCGCCTTGGAAAATCTGGAAGGGCTGGGGCATATAAGTCGCTCGCGGCACACCGGGGAGGTAACATTTGATTTCTGGATCGCGCTCAAGCCAATGCAGTTGATTTTCTTTCTTAATAGCTAGCGCTTCAGGTTTGTAAGGGATTTTTCCACCTTCTACCACACCCAGGCTAGGAGGGACTGCACCGACAGCCCCCAGTTTAAGGACGTCTTTTGCGGGGAGAGGACCTGCAGGGCCATCGCGTAGTGCCATGGCGGGACGAGCCATATGCATTTCTATATCGTAGTTGGCTTCATTCATAACCTGCCAAATACCATTGAAATCTGGATGAATGCCATCAGTGGCTCGTGGCGCTTTATAACTGCTGTCTGCGGCAAGAACGCCGGTGGACATAATTGACAGTACTGAGAGCAGAGTTATTTTCCGCATAGAATTTAAATTCACAAGTAGGGTTCCCATAGTTTTTTTATCGAATAGCAAAGCATAACCCACCTCATGCGCACATTGGAAGCCGTCGCCAGCTGAAGTGCACTATTTAAGAGCAAGTTCGGCTTGTCTTAGGATAGTTGATTGTAACAGTTGAATTAAAAATAGGTCGTTAATTAAGCAGTGAAGTTATAGAGGGCTCGATTGATTGACCAGTTTCTAGTAAGATCGTTGAGTTACATCAATTGTGTGGCAAGTGGGTTTTACGTAATAATAAGCATCAAAATTTTGGGGAACAAAATCATGCTCAATGAGCTTCTTTTTCAATTTGCAACATGGCTTGATGGTTTTCAAGCAAGTACTAATTTGCATGAGTCTTTATATGCCTATGGCTGGGTCGAAGGTACGCACGTGCTTACCCTTACGCTTTTTCTCGGCATGCTACTCGTTATCGACTTGCGTTTGTTAGGTGTGGCGTTTAAGGAGTTGCCGGCTTCTACACTTATGGAGCGGCTCGATAAGCCTATGATGATAGGGTTTGTCGTGATGATTATCAGTGGTGTTCTTCTGTATTTCGCAATTCCTGTTCGGTCGACACAAAGTATTTGGTTTCGGGTTAAAGTTGTACTGTTAATTGCTGCAGGCATAAATGCTTTACTGATTCGTAATATGACAAGATCAACTGATTTGGTATGGGACAAAGATCCTATTCCGCCGAAGCGGATCCGTGTTGGCGCTGGTCTGTCCCTTTCTCTCTGGATCTTGGTAGTTGTTTGTGGTCGCAATATGGCCTATGACTGGTGGGATTGCCATAAAGAAATGCCTTATTTCATGTACTGGGCAGCGGGCTGCGTTAATGAGTTGGCGGCGTTTGAATAATTTTTAAGACGCTAAATTTATTAACATAAAGTATTGACAAAGTATTTTAAAATAAGGCCCTGTGGGGGGAAATGAAAATGAATGTAGTTCCTTTTTTTGAATGGCTAGATGCCTCCTGGTTAGCCAGTTTTGCTAAGACCTATGCTGGCTTATTCTCAATGGTTCAGGCAGTCCATATTCTTAGCATGGTTATGCTCGTCGGGATGATTATCCTTGGTGATTTGCGCATGCTCAATGTTGTTCTTAAAGGTGTGCCTTCTGGCGTTATTATTCGGAACACAAAAAAATGGATTTATATAGGTCTGACTGGGATAGTGCTGTCTGGTATTTATGAATCTTCTGCGATAGCGATGAAGTTGGCTTACAATTCTTTTTTCTGGGCTAAAATGGCAGGCTTGGTTATGGGTATTGTATTTATGCTGAGTGTTCGCAGTGCTATTTATAGTCGTGCGCCAGAAGTTATTGCTTCAAATGGTCCACAGTCTGAGGCAGTAGAGGCTTGGGTGGTGAAGTTAGTGGCTTTGGCGAACTTGTTTATTTGGTTTAGTGTGGCGGCAAATGGTCGCTGGATTGGGTTTTCATAGGTCTTGTTGAGAGTAATTATGACAGCAAATACATTAGGAAAAGTTGCCGCAGTTTGTTCGATAGTTATTATCATAGGCTGGGGTGTTTATTGGGGTGTTCAGGTAAAAGATACGATGTGTCTTCTCGAGGCAGCAACGTCTGTAGATATGCCTGAGTGCCTAGAAAATATGTAACTTCAGCCACATATGTTTTACTCAATCACCCAAACCAGTAGCGAGATAGATTAAGCGCTTCTGATTTGGGTGTGTTGTTTTGGTATTACTTATCCCTTCTGGATTAAAAGTCTTTCTCCAAGTCCCCTCTTTTATTGCTCTGAATGCCTGTTTTGTTGAACCGTCTTCTGAAAAGCCAGCCTTTTTAATAGCCTGCCTTAAGGTTTTCCTTATCTTCTTATCATTGCAGGCTATTTCTATTAGTTCCCTTCTGTTTTGATAGAGCAAATCTTGTATTTTTAATATTGTGCACTTCTTTTGGTCTTTTGTGGTGAAATTAAGCTGCTTTCAGTCAAGTTTCGTTGCCGAGGTGCTTATAAAGAACGCAGTTTTTTTTATTTAAACGCTATTAATAATAAGCGCTTGTATTGCACTAGAGATGGAAGTGTTTAAGATCAATCGTAGACTGTGATAAGGAGAATATGCATGTATAGCGTAATGAGCTTGCTTATGCGCGCTTGCTTAGTGCATGAAGAAAGTTGCCGACCCTCATTCCATAGTTATTTTTGTAAGGGCTGTGGCTGTGTTGATAAGACTTGTTTGAATTCAGTTTTGAGTTCGTCGTTATCTATCGCCAGTTTAGACGTATTTAGTCTCTGCAAGCTGTGAGCTGTAATGATCAGCTGAATCCGGTTTTAATGGATTAAGGTGGGTTACTTCGTTAGCCTTCCCACATAAGTCAATGGATTGCCTTGAATGGCTGGGTGGCATGTATTCTGGAGTTTTTGGGGTGCTGCTATTGATAATAAATAGTTGGTCGGAAAAAAACTGAGCAATGAATGAGCCCCAATTAAGCGGCTTCATTCTTTACCCAGTTTTAGCTAGGAATAACTCGTAGGCGAT
>JBFHDT010000069.1:0-8305 GCA_041584575.1 Porticoccaceae bacterium | reverse complement strand
CGGCCTCTAAATCGAGGTGGTTGGTGGGCTCATCGAGCAGCAATAATTCAGAGGGTTTAAGTAGGGCACGGGCCAGGTTGACCCGCATGCGCCAACCCCCAGAAAAACTGGACACCGGCTGCTGCTGCGCGTCGTGCTCAAAACCCAGGCCCGCCAATAGTTGCGCAGCGCGAGGCTCCATGGAGTAACCATCGAGGGCTTCATAACGGTGGTGCCAGTCGGCCAGCACATCACCCCCGACGGCTTCGGCTTCGCCCTTTTCAGCTTCAAGGGCACGGTACTCGCTATCACCGTCAATGGTGTATTCCAGCACTGAGCTGGGGATACTCGGGGTTTCCTGATCAACGCTGGAAATTCGCCAGTGCGCGGGAAAGCCAATATCACCGGCATCGGCGTGTAGCTCGCCTTTTAACAGCGCAAAAAGGGATGACTTGCCCGAGCCATTGGCGCCAATAAGGCCGATTTTTTGGCCATCATGAACACGCAGGTTGGCGTTTTTTAACAGGCTTTTATTGCCGCGAATCAGTTCGAGATTTTGCGCTGTAATCATTGTTGTTGATCAGCCCGTTGTGAGATTAACGATGTCTATTTTATTGGGATTAAAATCAACGGCATCTTCACCACGCTGTAATTTAAGACCGGTGAAATCGAACAAATGGGTATCGGCCAATTGCGACGGAGCTACATTTTTAATAGCGGAGAAAATCGTCTCCATGCGGCCCGGGTATTCTTTCTCCCAGCCCTGCAACATTTCTTTAATGAGTTGGCGCTGTAACTTTTCCTGCGAACCGCAAAGATTGCAGGGAATAATGGGGAATGCTTTGTGCTCGGCCAACAGTTCGAGATCCTTTTCACAACAATAAGCCAGGGGGCGAATCACGATATTCTTTTTGTCGTCACTCAATAATTTTGGCGGCATGGATTTTAACTTGCCACCAAAGAACATATTCAAAAACAGAGTTTCAATCATATCGTCGCGGTGGTGGCCCAAGGCGATTTTGGTGGCACCGATCTCCTGAGCAAAACCGTAGAGACTGCCGCGCCGCAATCGTGAACATAAACCACAGTACGTTTTATTCTCGGGCACGCGCTCTGTGACAATACTGTAGGTGTCTTTTTCGAGGATATGAAAAGGTACGCCCTGCTCAGTGAGATATTCAGGCAATACATGCTCGGGGAAGCCGGGCTGTTTCTGATCGAGATTAACCGCCACCAATTCAAAATCAATCGGCGCTGTTTTCTGTAAATTACGCAATACATCGAGCATACCAAAGGAGTCTTTGCCACCCGACAAACAAACCATCACTTTGTCACCCGCTTCGATCATATTGTAATCAGTGATCGCAGTGCCGACCTGGCGGCGCAAACGCTTTTGCAGCTTGTTCAGCTCATGACGATCTTTGCGGGGCTGGTGTGTCACGGTGATTACCTACGGGCTAAAAGGGCGCGCTATTGTAAAGGTTCAGCCAGGCACATACCAAGCGCAGACGCCAAACCCATTGACACTAAAAAGTTGTTGGATAATCGAACAGTGCACACCACACCCTTTAAGAAGCCAAGGGGTAAGAGGTAAGTCGTTGATGAGCCGTTAATAAACTTAGGGAGCGTTAATTCGCCAGTCGTGGTTATAGGCAATTTTTCCTTTGAAGCCCAGCAGAAACAAGGCCTTACGATCTTCAGAATAGTGGGCAAAAACTTTTAACAGACTTTTATCACTTTTAGCAAAATCCGATTTATACCATTCAAAGAGCTTTGACACCTTCAGTTCACCATCCTTCAGTAGCACCCCTCGCGGATGCTTAACGAAGTCATAGCCCGACTGTTTCAGCAATGCTCGATTATTGGCGGCTGTGAACGCCGTTGGCAATAAATTGGGGCAACCCAGGCCACCACAAGCCAGACCAAAATGTATTCGATGATCTTGCCAAATAGGGCGCAGAATACGGTGTTCAATATCGTTGAGCGACAATTTTTGCCCCGCCACGCGGGCCACTTTTTTATCCCAGGGGCCTTTAATACCCGACTTACCCCCGGGGCCGGGAATATTCTCAAGACTATCGACCGGATAATTGTCGAGTATCAGCTTCAGTGTCAGGGCATTGTAAAGGTTCAGCCAATAGGCTTTTTGTTCTTCTCGGCAATAATCCCTCGGATCCTTTGCCGTGACAGCTTTAATATATTTACCCAGCTGTTTACGGTGTTTGCGACTAACATCGGCATAGCGAAAACGGTTGATGCCAGAGGCATGGCCACTAATGACATAGGTGCGAAGAATGTTATCGAGCGCAGAGTGGTCAATAACCTCGAGGTTAGGTTCATTACTTTTGTCCCAAATCGGCCAATAATGAACGATTGGAGCGGCAACGCTTAAACCGCTGACCATCAATAGTCCCAAGCAGAGCCCAGCACATAACAATCTTTTAAATGCTCTCACAATACATCCTCTCTACTCGATGACTACCCGCACAGTCACTTTCGTCTTTATTATCTAACCCGTAAATCTACACCAAAGCATGTATTGTGGCTATGACGGCTGTCATACTATAGCGAGCACCTATTTTTGATTCGACCACGCTGACAAAACCATGACTTTGAAACCATTAAACGACCAGCAAATTCACGCTATTGACCAGACTCATGTCTGGCACCCCTACTCATCGCTCAGTCAGCCGCTACCCACTTATCATGTGGCATCGGCCCATGGAATACGCCTTACACTTGGCGACGGGCGGGAACTCATCGATGGCATGTCTTCGTGGTGGTGCACTATTCACGGTTACAATCATCCACAATTGAACGCGGCTGTAGTTACACAATTGGAAAAAATGTCCCATGTCATGTTCGGGGGCATTATTCACGAACCGGCCGCTCAATTGGCCCAACGCCTGGTCGATATAACACCCGAGCCACTGAACAAAGTATTTTTTAGCGATTCTGGTTCGGTCAGCGTCGAAATCGCCATTAAAATGGCTCTGCAATTTTGGCAAGCCAAAGGACACGCCGAGAAAAATCGCCTCTTAAGTCTGCGCAAAGGCTACCACGGCGACACGTTTGCTGCGATGTCGGTCTGCGACCCCGAAACGGGCATGCACCACCTGTTTAACGAGGTTCTACAACAACAAATATTTAGCGAGTCACCCCGCTGCCGTTTTAGTGATGACTGGGATCAGCAGTATCTAGTCGATTTAGAACACCAATTAATAACACACAAAAATCAACTCGCTGCTGTCATACTCGAGCCCATCGTGCAGGGTGCCGGCGGCATGTGGTTTTATTCACCGGACTATTTGAAAGGTGTGCGCACCCTCTGCGACAAACATGATGTACTGTTAATTGCCGACGAGATCGCCACCGGTTTTGGCCGCACGGGCAAGCTCTTTGCCTGCGAATGGGCGGGTATTAGCCCCGATATTATGTGTGTCGGCAAATCCTTAACCGGTGGTTATATGAGCCTTGCCGCCACCCTGTGCAACGACAAGGTTGCCGCAGGGATAGGCGAGAGTGAAGCGGGCGTTTTTATGCACGGCCCCACCTTTATGGCCAACCCACTGGCCTGTGCCGCGGCCAATGCCAGTATTGACCTGCTGTTAGCATCTGATTGGCAGGGGAATATTGCGCGCATTGAAGCCCAGATAGCAGAGCAACTCGCCCCCTGTAAAACCTACGATACCGTGGCCGATGTACGCGTACTGGGCGCCATCGGCGTGGTCGAGATGAAAGACTTTGTCGATGTCGCAGCCCTGCAAAAACGCTTTGTCGACGCTGGCGTATGGATTCGCCCCTTTGCGAAACTGGTGTATGTGATGCCCGCTTTCAATATTGAGGCCGCCGACTTGAGCAAGCTGACAGCGGCCATTGTCGACGTGCTTACAGCACCTCTGAACGAGCCATAAACTCCTATTTGTTTTAAGCTGAAGCTTATTAACACGGATCAGGCGAGAGGACGAATACCCACTGCGCGGCGCACTTTATCCATAAAAGGCTGACTAAGTGCCCTCGCACGCTGGGCACCGGCCTGTAGTATCTCTTCTATTTCAGCCGGGGCACCAATCAGAGCTTCGTAGCGCTCGCGGGCTGGGGCCAGCTCAGCATTAACCAGTTCAAATAATTGTTTCTTGGCTTCCCCCCAGGCAATACCTTTGGCGAATTCTTCGCGCATAGCCGCCGTTTGCTCAGGCGTCGCAAAAGCCTGCCAGATTTGAAACACCGACGAACTATCCGGGTCTTTTGGCTCACCGGGTTCGAGCAGGTTGGTTTTAATTTTATTGATGTGCTTTTTCAGTTGCTTTTCAGTGAGAAAAAGAGGAATGGTATTACCGTAACTCTTGCTCATTTTGCGGCCATCGAGTCCCTGTAACAACGGCACGTCATCATCCACCAGGGCTTGAGGCAAAGTGAAGTGCTCGCCGTAGTGATGATTGAACCGCTGGGCGATATCGCGCGCCATTTCAACGTGCTGAATTTGATCGCGACCCACCGGTATCTGGTGGGCATTAAACATCAGAATATCGGCCGCCATCAGCACTGGGTAGCTGAACAGGCCCATGGTAATGCCGAAATCGGCATCTTCACCCGCCGCTTCATTATCTTGCACTGCGGCTTTATAGGCGTGAGCGCGATTCATCAAACCTTTAGCTGCCATGCAATTGAGAAACCACATCAGCTCGGAAATTTGCCCAATATCAGACTGGCGATAAAACACCGCGTTGTCGGTATCCAAACCCAGAGCAATCCAGCTGGCGGCAATTTCCAGGGTCGAGCGATGAACTTCATCCGGGTTATTGCATTTAATCAGCGCGTGATAGTCGGCAAGAAAATAAAAGGACTCAACTTCGGTGCTTTTACTGGCCTCAACAGCGGGACGAATAGCGCCCACATAGTTGCCCAAATGGGGAGTGCCGGAGGTGGTAATGCCGGTGAGTACTCTCTGTTTGCTCATAATCTCTCTGCGCCCTGCTTCAGTTTGTGCAAAACGGCACCGCCAATGGCGCTGCCAAAAAAACCGCCGCCATGATACCTGATTTCAAGAGCTTGCTGGGGCAATACACGGCACGCTTACAGCGGCATTTGGTTGAGTATCCAGCCGAGTACCAATACTTGCGGCAAAGTGACCAGGGGCAGGAAAAGAGCTATTTTCCAGGATTTGGTCAGATCTTTAAGAATCATAATCTCGGTGTAATCAGTGGCAATACCCGCCATCAAAAAAGTAAAACCATTGCCCGGTGCGCCGGCGCGCATCACCAGATCGGCGGCGATAGGGGTCGAACCCTCAGAGCAAACTTCAATAATGGTGGCCGCTACCAGGGTCAGTAATAGACCGATCAAGGTCGGGCCAAATAAGGTGCTGTAGGTATCAATAGGCACAAACGCACGAATGGCTGTGGCCAGTACCAGGCCAAAAAACAACCAGCGGAAAACCATGCGCGAATCCTTCAGTCCATCCCACAATAAGGCCCCTATTGACCGGGGTGTAAAGGTAGCGGTACCAAAGAGTTTTTTTAATTCAGGCCATACGGCGGGACTCTGATCCAGTAAATCGGCGTCGGGGCTAGCGGGGTTGGCATTTAATACGCCCTTGGCCACCAGGCGATCAAATATCACACCACTGATCAGACCAATCAGTAGTGAAAGGCTTATGTAGATCAACGTCCACTTGAGGCCGATCAGCGTGAACATAATAATGGTCAACGACAAGGAGTTCCACGGGCTGGCGATCAGAAAAGCCATCAACTGGCCAAGACTGGCGCCCTTTTGATAAAGCTTGGTGCCGACCATCAAAATGCCGTGGCTGCACAGATCTAGCAACAGGCCGGCAAAGGTGGCTCGGGCAATACCTTTGAAGGTCCCCCCCCGACCGAGGGTCGCCATAATGAGGTCACGGGGGATTCGCTCCAGTAGGCCAACAAAGACCACCGCTGCGACCAGCCCCCACCACATTGTATTGATCAGCTCAAAAATACCGCTGCTCATGACCGTTAACCAACGAGGCAGGCTTTCGCCGTCAGCGAACCAAAAACCGAGCAGATAGCAAACCAGTACAATGCTACCCGACACCCACAACAAATAGTCGCGCTGACTTTTTTCGCTGGGACAACAAGATGTCTCGACAGCTGGGGCACAGCAGGAAGACTTCACGGTTTCTGTTTCTTGCTCTGGCTCTGGTTTATTGCAGCAGGAACTCATTGCTTAATATCCTCCAATGGTAGCGTCTGTTTTTGCTGGCCTGCTAGCCTGTCAATAATGACACAGTCCGCATCGCCATCATTGGCGCAGGCCCCTACTAGTTTTGCCAGCAGTTCGCGAGTCTCGGCAAGTTCACGGATATGAGCATCAACCTCTTCGAGCTTGTCACTCACCAGCTGGTGAACTTCAGCACTGCGGCGCTGAGGGTTCTTGTACAGACCCAACAACAACCGACATTGGTCAATATTGAAGCCAAATTGGCGGGCTTGGCGCAGGAAGCAGAGGCTGTCAATATCGGCCTTGCCATAATGACGATAGCCATTGGCGGCACGCCGAGGTGGGCTAATCAGATCAATACTTTCGTAGTAACGAATGGTTTTTGCCGGCAGGCCACTAAGTTTGGCTGCCTCACTAATGTTCATGGCAAAGCTCACTGTAAGACGTATTAAGATTGAAGCCCAATCTAAGCCTTACAGCAACAGGAAGGTCAAGAAAAATATATAAGGATATTAATGTTAGTCGCTGACAGCGTATTTACCCGGCACCCAAAATGCAGGCAAGCGACAAAAATTAGCCAGTACAGTCAAGGATACTGGCGAACATTTCAATCGATTCCAGCTCAAAACCGGCATGTAGTTTCTTACGCTTGGCCAACTCTCTGACTTCGCCGAGGGTAAACCAGTCAACTTCCAGTAATTCAGTGTAATCGATACGGCCAATTTCACCCTCAAACAAGGTGCCGTAAACTTTGTGCTGATAGCCTTTGTAAGAATAACTGCCAACATCAACCAGTTCACCCATCGCGGTATCAAGTTCCTCGTGGATTTCTCGACGGGCTGCTTTGAGAGGTTTCTCGCCCCAATCGATGCGACCACCAGGTAAACCCCAAATGCCCGTGTTTTCGCCACGCACATTGTTATGCACGACCATCAAAAACTCGTCGTTTGTCTTCAGTATGCAACGTGAAGTTCGGTATTTGTGTGTCTTCATAATGTTTTACTACAGCTGGCACGCCAGATGAGAGCCGCCTTGTGTGGTGTCTAAATTCCTATAGGTTAAAAATAACAAGTTATTTTTAATTCTGCCGCGACGAAGATCACAGTTACAACAAAACCCCACAGCAAGACCAATCGCTATTACATAAATATGTTAGGGCTAATGCTAAAAATTCAAACTACAAGGCTATTTTGATCATACCCAGCATTTGATCTTTTAGACTCAGGCGCAGTTTTTTTCTTTCTTCAAGGTGGGCGTCATCACAGTTATCGATGCCACTTTCAAAGCGATGAATCTCATGGTCAAGATCGTGATATTCAGTAAAAAGCTTCGCAAAATGTCGGTCACTTACCTTTAACTGATGAATGACTTTTTTATATTCAGGCAACTCATGCAATAAATCGTGTTTTTCTAATGACATAAGAACATCTCCTTTAATAACTTCTTGCATTCTTTCACACGCCATAAAACGCAGCCATGACACATATCAAGCCCCGCAAATAGCATCGCTATACCGCGTTTAAAGTCAGCAGTAAACGCTTAAAAAATTGTGTTCCCCGCCATTGCATGTATCGTAGAAATTCAACTTAAACAGTCTGCAGAGGCACGGGAATAACGCCTCGCGCAGGGCTAACATGCAAACCTGATGAAAACCTACGATGACAGCACAGTGGCGTTGCCAAGCGGGATGAAAGCATTAGAAATCACCATCTTCGTGTTCGGACCCGATGTTATTAAGGTTGAGTGGCCGTGCCTCGGTGACCTTTTACGACGCACCGAAGAAATCGGCGCAATTTTGCGTGATATTTTATCTCTCAGGGCTGGGAGGAATGGCGTGAACGCCTACGTAGCAACAAAGTCACCCTCAGCGTCGTCGCCACGGTTGAAGGTGTCATCGACGATGCCCAGTCCCTGGAAAACGCTAGGTTTATTGCTCTCGAAGGCCACAACTTTGGTCGCGTTCAGGCGGCCAACAGCCGTTTCTCGATCAGTGGCTCCGATAAAGTCTCCGCCCACATCAGTTCTGCACTCGGCGCCGATAGTGTCGGCATTTTGCGAGAGCTTGGCTATAAAGACATGCAGATTCAAAAACTTACAGAAAAGGGCACAATAGAAATACACTAGG
>JBFHDT010000068.1:0-8354 GCA_041584575.1 Porticoccaceae bacterium | reverse complement strand
TTCAAAAAAGCCTTTGAACAGCTGGGGATTTTCAAGATCGGGGCAGTTATCACCGGTTTGTCCGTAAACCTGAGCTAGCACAGAACCGCCAACACGGTATTGACCCAGACCCAAATCCACATACAACAGCGTGGTGTCAACATTGCCCGCCTGAAGCTGCGGTGTCAGCGTTTTACGCACATCGAGCACCGGCGAAAAGGCGGTAATAATCAGCGACAGTGGCGAGGTGACAGCGCGGTCTTCGCCATCTTGCTGCCAGGCCGTGCGCATGGACATCGAATCTTTACCCACCGGAATGGTGATACCCAGGGCCGGGCACAATTCCATGCCCACTGCTTCCACCGCACGATACAGTTTTTCATCTTCACCTTGATGACCTGCGGCACACATCCAGTTCGCTGATAATTTAATATCGGCAAGCTGGCCAATGCGCGTGGCGGCAATATTGGTCAGCGACTCGCCCACCGCCATGCGCCCCGATGCAGCGGCGTCAATTAAGGCCAGCGGCGTACGCTCGCCCATGGCCATGGCCTCACCGGCAAAGCTGTCGTAGGACACGGTGGTAACGGCGCAATCGGCCACTGGTACCTGCCAGGGGCCAACCATCTGATCTCGCGCCACCATGCCGGTAATCGAGCGATCGCCAATGGTAATAAGGAAGCTCTTGCTCGCCACCGTGGGATGACTGAGTACGCGCTCGACGGCTTCGCTAAGGTCTATATTATCGAGGGCTAAAGGCGCTAACGCGAGAGCGTGTTTGTTGGCTTCGCGATGCATTTTCGGCGCTTTGCCAAACAGCACCGACATGGGCAAATCGACGGGTGAATTATTAAACTCGCTATCTTTCACCGTCAGCATCTGCTCTTGGGTCGACTCGCCGACCACTGCATAAGGGCAGCGCTCACGCTCGCAAATGGCGACAAAAACATCCAGTTGCTCTGGGGCAATCGCCAGCACATAACGCTCCTGCGCTTCATTGCACCAAATTTCCAGTGGCGACATACCCGGCTCAGCATTGGGCACGGCACGCAGTTCAAAGCTGCCACCACAACCGCCATCTTTCACCAACTCGGGCAACGCGTTGGAAAGACCACCGGCCCCAACATCGTGAATAAAGGCTAAAGGATTG
This sequence comes from Porticoccaceae bacterium, assembly GCA_041584575.1. Lineage (GTDB taxonomy): Bacteria > Pseudomonadota > Gammaproteobacteria > Pseudomonadales > Porticoccaceae > Reddybacter. The sequence goes on along the minus strand of JBFHDT010000068.1, from coordinate 7,225 downwards.
TCATCGCCCAACTGCCAGCAGCGATCAATAACTTCCTGACAGCGGCGTTCAATTTCGGGGTTTTGTCGCTGTACCGAGGCAAAGTCGAGATCTTCGCTGCTACTGCCCGTCGCCATAGAGGACGCCGCACCACCACCGAGACCGATCAGCATTGCCGGGCCACCTAATACCACCAGTTTATGGCCCGGCGCGAAAGGAGGCTTGTCAACATGCTCTGCTCGAATATTGCCGTAGCCACCGGCGATCATTATGGGTTTGTGGTAGCCCCGACGCTCACCGGCCACGTCCTGCTCAAAAGTGCGGAAATAACCACAGAGATTGGGGCGACCAAACTCGTTATTAAAGGCCGCACCACCAATGGGGCCTTCGAGCATAATATCGAGGCCTGAGACTATGCGCCCCGGCTTGCCGTAATCGTCTTCCCAGGGTTGAATAAAATCGGGAATACGCAAGTTAGAGACACTGAAGCCACTCAAACCCGCCTTTGGTTTTGAGCCACGGCCAACCGCCCCTTCGTCACGAATCTCACCGCCAGAGCCTGTGCCCGCACCGGGAAAAGGCGCAATCGCTGTCGGATGGTTGTGGGTTTCAACCTTCATCAGCAGATGAATATCTTCCTGAGAATAACTGTAAGTTGTTGAGGCGGGGTCGGGAAAGAAGCGGCCACCTTGACTACCGACGACCACGGCGGCGTTATCGGAATAAGCCGACAAGACGTTTTCACCGCCAACGTCATTGGTATTGCGAATCATGCCAAACAGGGAGTTTTCCTGTTCTTTACCGTCGAGTGTCCAACTGGCATTAAAGATTTTATGCCGGCAGTGCTCTGAGTTGGCCTGGGCAAACATCATCAGCTCGACGTCAATCGGGTTACGACCGAGGTCAATAAAGTTCTCGACTAAATAGTCAATTTCATCATCGGCCAGCGCCAGGCCCAGATCGGTATTAGCCGTGACCAGTGCCTCGCGCCCACCACCCAGCACATCGACCAGGGTCATAGGCTTGGCGGTATGGTCAGCAAATAGTTGCTCGCCATCACTTAGCTGGGCAAAGACGCTCTCGGTCATGCGGTCGTGGAGCAGTTCCGTCAGCGCCTGCCACTCCTGTGGTTTCAGTTCTCTTTTGGTTTCGATGCGATAACTCACACCCCGCTCAAGGCGCTTAATACTGGCAAGGCCGGTATTGTGGGCGATATCAGTCGCCTTGCTCGACCAGGGTGAAATAGTCCCCGGTCGTGGCAGAACAATGCAATTCAAAGAATGTTGAGAGGTCGGCGCATTAGTGCAAAGCAACTTGTCCTCATCAACAGGCCCATAGCTTAACAAGGCCTCTAGGGTTGTCAGCTCGGCGTCTGTTAAGGCTTTGCTGACATCGACAAGATGAATATATTCAGCGTCAACCGACTGTACTGCGGGCTGGGTCGAACGAAGTACTGCAAGTAATTTCTGACTGCGAAAGGTTGATAAGGCTGGAGCGCCACGGAGGGTCAGCATCAAAAAATCTCTATAAGTTGGGAGAATGAAAACAGCACTCATTGTACTGTAAATCCTCAGGCCCAGCAGCCTTGAAAATGCCCTGCGGGTATGCGCAGAAAAGAGCTTATTGTGCCTCGCCAATCAGCGCACCATTGATGGGCGCTCGATAAATGGACGCCCGTCTAAACGTCGCTAGTAAGTTAGGGGCTAAGGTAATTAGCAAGCCGCATCGGCACTACGTCTCATTCTGTATAGCTCTATTTTTTCTAACTAGCAGCTTCTTAAAGCATTTGCAGTATAAGAACAGTCATAAGCATGCTGACACGATACAAACATGTACTCAGTAGTTAGAGTGAATAGGGCTCAAATTTAGCGCACTTCGCTTCAAGCCAACTTTTCTTTAAATCGCAGGATGAGAGAAATTTCTAAGCCAAGCCGAGTGTTAGAAATTATAGCGGCATTTTTATTGCAGATTTATTCATACGAAGTGTCTAAATTGAAAGCAGAGGAACCAACTTATGTCACTATTCAGTCACTATCAGGAAAAATACCAAGAGACTCAGGTAGAGGAATACAGCATTCAGGACTACCTGGCGCTGTGCCGTGAAGATCCGAGCGTTTACGCCACCGCCGCCGAACGGCTGCTACTGGCCATTGGTGAACCCCAGATGGTTGACACTTCACAGGACCCCAGGCTGAGCCGAATATTCTCCAATAAAGTCATCAGTCGCTATAAGCCCTTTGAAGATTTCTATGGTATGGAAGAGGCTGTCGAGAATATCGTTAGTTTTTATCGCCATGCAGCACAGGGTCTCGAAGAGCAAAAGCAAATACTTTATTTACTCGGCCCAGTCGGAGGCGGTAAATCGTCGCTCGCTGAAAAGCTAAAGAGCTTAATGGAAAAATTTCCTATTTATTGCCTGAAAGATTCACCTGTTTTCGAATCACCATTGGGCCTGTTTGAAAAGTCGGAAGATGGCGATATCCTCAAACAGGAATACGGCATACCCACGCGCTACCTGCGCGCCAAAATGTCACCCTGGGCGGTGAAACGCCTACACGAATACGGTGGCGATATTACGCAATTTCGTGTCACGCGCGTATTCCCCTCACGACCCGACCAAATTGGTATTTGTAAAACCGAGCCCGGCGACGAAAATAATCAGGACATCTCTGCCCTGGTCGGCAAGGTCGACATTCGCCGCCTCGAAGAGTTCTCGCAGGACGATCCCGACGCCTACAGCTATTCTGGGGGGCTTTGTCGCTCAAATCAGGGACTTCTCGAATTTGTCGAAATGTTCAAGGCACCCATTAAAGTATTGCACCCACTGCTAACTGCGACCCAGGAAAGTAATTACAACGGCACCGAAGCTATCGGCAACATACCTTATGAGGGGACAGTGCTGGCACACTCCAATGAAGCCGAGTGGCAAACCTTTAAGAACAATCGCAGCAATGAAGCCTTTATCGACCGCGTATATATCGTCAAAGTACCCTACTGCATGCGCGTCAGTGATGAGATCAAAATTTACGCCAAGCTACTTGAAAACAGTTCTCTGGCCAAGGCGCCCTGTTCACCGGACACGCTAAAAATGCTCGCCCAGTTCACCACGTTATCGCGCATTACAGAGCCTGAAAACTCCAGCATTTACTCCAAGATGCGCATTTACGACGGTGAAAACTTGAAAGACGTCGACCCGAAAGCCAAATCCATACAGGAATATCGCGATAATGCAGGCGTCGACGAAGGCATGCAGGGGCTCTCGACCCGCTTTGCTTTTAAAGTCTTATCAAAGGTTTTTAATTTCGATAGTACGGAAATTGCCGCCAACCCTGTGCACTTGCTTTACGTACTCGAAAATCAAATCGAGCAAGAGCAGTACCCCGCGGAGACACGCGATCGCTATTTTAATTTTATCAAAGAATATCTAGCGCCTAACTATATCGAATTTATTGGCAAGGAAATTCAAACCGCCTATTTGGAATCCTACTCTGAATATGGGCAAAACCTTTTTGATCGCTATGTCACCTATGCCGATTTTTGGGTGCAGGACCAGGAGTACCGAGATCCTGAAACCGGCGAAATTTCAGATCGAGAAACGCTCAATGCCGAGCTTGAGAAAATCGAAAAGCCCGCAGGTATCAGCAATCCCAAAGATTTCCGTAGTGAGATCGTCAATTTCGTGTTACGCGCTCGTGCCAGTAACGAAGGCGAAAACCCTAAATGGACCAGTTATGAAAAACTCCGCGCAGTGATTGAGAAGAAAATGTTTGCCAGCACCGAAGATCTACTGCCGGTTATTTCCTTTAGCGCGAAATCATCTGAGGACGAAAAGAACAAGCATCAAAATTTTGTACAACGCATGGTCGAACGCGGCTATACCGAAAAACAAGTTCGTTTACTCTCCGAGTGGTATTTACGCGTCAGGAAATCGCAGTGAAATAAGCCCGCAGGGAGATACCATGGGATTTCTGATTGATCGACGACAGCAGGGCAAAAACAAAAGCGCCGTTAACCGCCAGCGTTTTTTAAAACGCCATAAAGCACAAATACGACGCTCCCTCGAAGAGCGTTTACGTGAACGTAGCATTACCGATATTGATAAAGGCGAGTCAATTAACATCGCCGGCAAAGACACCTCCGAACCCCTCTTTAGGCACGGACCTGGCGGGCGCCAAATACGCGTTTTCCCGGGTAATCACGAATTTTCCAATGGTGACAAATTACCAAGACCCGAGGGGGCTGGGTCTGGTACTGGCTCGGGCCAGAATGCCAGTAATTCTGGCGAAGGCAGCGACGACTTTGTCTTCCAAATCAGCCAACAAGAATTTCTCGAGCTGCTATTTGAAGATCTCGAACTACCCAACCTGATACGCAAGCAATTGGCCGTCGATAGAGAGTTTAAGCCGAGACGAGCGGGCTTTAGTAGTAGTGGCTCACCGTCCAATATCAGTGTCATTCGCTCCATGCGCTCTGCTAGCGCGCGACGTATCGCCATGAGTGCCGGCAAACGTAAAAAACTGCGCGCCCTGCAAGAACAGCTAAAATTGTTACGGCAACAACCCGCCTTTTCAGTCGCGTTGGCTACTGAACTGGAGGAAGAAATTACCCAGCTACGTGACAAAATTAACCGGGTTCCCTTTCTCGACGACATCGATCTGCGCTATCACCAACAGATACTCGAGCCCGTGCCTTGCTCCAAAGCCGTGATGTTTTGCATTATGGATGTATCAGGATCGATGGATCAGGCCACTAAAGATCTCGCCAAGCGTTTCTTTATTTTACTCTATCTGTTTCTAGACCGGCACTACGAAAAAACAGATATCGTATTTATTCGCCATCACACCGTGGCCAGTGAGGTAGACGAACACGACTTTTTTTATTCGCGAGAAAGTGGTGGCACCGTGGTCTCTAGCGCACTGAAATTAACTCAGGAAGTAATCGACAAACGCTACCCCACCGATGAATGGAACATCTATGCCGCTCAGGCTTCCGACGGTGACAACTGGCCCGACGACACTGCTAGTTGTCAGCAAATATTGACAAACTTGTTACCAAAATTGCAATACTTTGCCTATGTTGAAATTGCCCAGCGCGACAACGTACTTTGGGAATCTTATCTTTCAATAGAGGAAGAGCACGGCGACAGCTTTGCTATGCAGCACATCACCAACGCAGCTGACATTTATCCCGTGCTTCGCGCGTTATTCAGGAAACAGAGCGGATGATTAGAAATCAGGTAATTTCAGATAGCTCAGAGTGGACTTTTGAATTACTAGAGACCTATGAAAAAACCATCGGTGAACTGGCTGAGGGTTATCAACTGGACACCTACCCCAACCAAATAGAGCTGATTAATTCAGAACAAATGATGGATGCCTACACGTCTATTGGCATGCCCATTAATTACAACCACTGGTCTTTTGGAAAACATTTTATTGGTACTGAACAAAGTTATCGTCGTGGCCATATGGGTCTGGCCTACGAGTTGGTGATTAACTCGAACCCCTGTATTTCCTACCTACAGGAAGAGAACACTCTAACCATGCAGGCACTTGTTATCGCCCATGCATGCTTTGGTCACAATTCATTTTTTAAAGGGAATTATCTTTTTAAGACCTGGACCGACGCCAGCTCTATTGTAGATTATATGGTTTTTTCTCGGGATTATGTCAGCAAGTGCGAGGGGCGCTATGGGCTTGAAGCCGTTGAATCTATACTCGACGCCTGCCACGCTCTAATGAACTACGGTGTCGATCGCTACAAGCGTCCCTACCCTCTTTCTCTGCAGGAAGAAAAAGAGAATCAACAGCAGCGCGAAACCATTCTACAACAGCAGGTCAACGATTTATGGCGCACAATCCCAGAAAAAATCAGTGGTGAAGAGCCAGAAGCGCAACCAACCTTCCCCTCTGAACCTCAGGAAAACCTACTCTATTTTTTTGAGAAAGATGCACCATTACTCGAACCCTGGCAGCGAGAAATTATTCGTATCGTGCGAAAAATGGCGCAATACTTATACCCTCAGCGCCAAACCAAAGTAATGAACGAAGGTTGGGCCTGCTTTTGGCACTACAACCTGCTTTACGACCTTTACCATCAGGGACGTGTGAGTGAGGGCTTTATGCTCGAATTTCTCCAGTCACACACCAATGTGGTTTACCAACCGCCCTACGACCATCCTGGCTTTAGTGGTATCAACCCCTACACACTGGGCTTTTCAATGATGCAGGATATTCGCAGAATTTGTGAAACGCCAAGCGATGAAGACAAGCGCTGGTTTCCTGACATTGCAGGCAGCCCCTGGCTGGAGACCCTGCATTTTGCGATGGAAAATTACAAAGATGAGAGTTTTATTCTGCAGTTTTTATCACCGAAATTAATCCGCGACCTTAAACTTTTTGCCGTTCTCGACAGTGATAAAAATGATTATCTGGAAGTCGCAGCCATACATAACGACAGTGGTTATCAAATAATCAGAGAGGCTCTTGCCGGCACACACAATGTTGGCAATAGCGAGCCCAACATTCAGGTGGTTAATGCCAATCTTAGTGGCGACCGTAGTCTATTACTTCGTCATTACGTCCACGACCACCGTCCCATGGAATCGGCATCTACTCCAGAAGTACTGAAATATATCCACGATCTTTGGGGTTTTGATGTGAAACTCGAATCCATTGATCAAGATATTGTCAACAAGGTTTATTGTTGGCCGCCGATTAAAGAGGACGAAGAAAAAACTATAACACCCAACACAGCGATTATGATTTGAGCCCAAAATCTGCATGAGAAAGAGTAGTTACCTAAAGTAGTTAGCCAAGGTAATTAACAATTTCGATGGTCCTTTGCACCCGGTTTTTTGGGTGTATAGAAGAGTGGGGCCATTCGGTAACCATCTTAAAAGGCACAGTCCACATGTTATCGAGGCAATCGTGCCAGGCACTAACAATGCGATATTCAGCCGCCTAGCAAGCTATCTTGTAAGCACTCCTTAACATTGCCGCCAGCTGTCGGCCGGTATTCCCGCAAGTAGTCAACGGTTAAGGCCGGCGAATCTATATTGGAGTGCACATCCCAACAAACCCACTGCGCCTTTTATTAGCGGCAACCTCGAGCACCTGATGCAATGTTAGCAGAGCTTCATCACCACAATTACAGACTTGCCCTGTAGAGTCACCGGGCTTATCAGCCGCTAGCAACACAGCCTGGGCAAAATTAGCGACATAGCCATGAGTGGTTAGTATTAATC
>JBFHDT010000067.1:0-8391 GCA_041584575.1 Porticoccaceae bacterium | reverse complement strand
TGCATTCTCTATTCCTCAACCCTACTGATTAATTGCTTCGGCGAGTCTGGCCAAACGACCACTTACTGACCCGTCGATGATTGTGTCGCCTGCGCGGATAACCGCTCCACCGATAAGGGTGGCGTCTACAGAGACTTTAATATTGATGGTCCGTTGTAGTCGCTGCTGTAGAGCGGCGGCCAAACGGTCTTGCTGGTCTTGATCCATTGCACGTGCGGCGAGGACATCGACATCCAGCGTTTTATCTTGCTCTGCTTGAAAGACATTAAATTGAACTTGTATTTCTGGCAGCAAGGACAAGCGACGATTATCCGCCAAATTTTTTAGAAAGTTAGCGCCCTGATCATTCAAGCCATCACCACAAATAGCGATCAATTTGTCGGCTTTTTCTGCAGGCGTTTGATCCGGCGTGCTAATCAGTTCAGCAACCACATCGAATTCCGACAGACCGGCCAACAGGCTCAACATTTTTGCCCATTGTTCGACCGCACCTTTCTCATTGGCATACTCGAAAGCAGCCTTTGCATAGGGGCGAGCTAATGTACTTAGTTCAGCCATTGGTTACCCCTAGAGTTGCGCGGCAAGGCCGTCAACGATGTCGCGATTATCTTCTTCGCTAATCGAGCGCTCGAGAATTTTCTCTGCCCCGGCAATTGCCAATGCGGCAACCTGGGCCCGAAGTTCTTCACGTGCCTTATTACTTTCCTGCTCAATTTCAGCCTGTGCAGAAACGATAAGACGATCACCTTCTTCACGCGCCTTATCTTTCGACTCGTCAATAATCGCATTAGCACGCTTCTTCGCCTCATCAATAATTGATGCCGCTTCCTGCTTAGCTTCTTTCAGCTGATCTACCGCTTTGTTCTGGGCAAGCTCAAGATCACGAACTGCGCGATCTGCTGCTTCCAGGCCATCGGCAATTGTATTCTTGCGTTCTTCCATCGCACCGATAAGTGCTGGCCAGACAAACTTCATGCAGAACCATACAAAGATGGCAAATGAAATAACCTGGCCTAGAATCGTTGCATTGATATTCACATCAACACCCCTTCAGGTTTATAGATAACTGTTTAATGGTATTAACTTAACCGCCTGCTACAACAAACAGCAGGTACAAGCAGATACCAACAGAGATCATGGGTACAGCATCAACCAGGCCCATAACAATAAAGAACTGCGCACGTAACATAGGTACTAGCTCTGGCTGACGAGCGCCACCTTCCAGGAATTTGCTGCCCAGAATACCAACGCCAATCGCTGCGCCAACTGCACCCAGACCCATCATGATTGCGCCTGCAAGGTAGATTAATGAAGTTTCCATTGTTGCTCCCGTTGTGTCTCTAAACTTAAAGTAGTGTTGAAGTGAGGTTTATCTTAGTGATCATCAAACGCCATAGCCATGTAAACAATGGTAAGAACCATGAATATAAAGGCCTGGAGAACGATGATTAAGATATGGAATATGGCCCAGGGGACAGACAGCGCCCACTGAATCCAGAAAGGTAGTAATGCGATGAGGATGAATATCATCTCGCCCGCATAGAGGTTGCCAAATAGTCGCAAACCTAAAGAAATTGGCTTGGCCAGCAAGTTCACAATTTCCAAAAAGAGGTTGATAGGCAAGCCGAATTTACCAAAGGGGTGAAAAGCCAGCTCAGCAGCAAAGCCACCCAACCCTTTTTGTTTAATACTGAAGAAAACCACCACACAAAAGACGCTCAAAGCAAGGCCCATGGTGATATTAACATCTGTTGAGGGTACAACCTTGAGGAAGTGTAGACCGAAAACTTCGCCCAGCTTGGGCAAAAAGTCGATGGGTACCAGATCCATAATATTCATCATCAGAACCCAGACGAATATGGTTAAGGCCATAGGTGCTATCACCTTACTTTGGTGATGAAACATACCTTTAACATTTTCATCAACAAAATCGACAATCATTTCAACAAAATTCTGCATTCCTCCGGGAACACCGGTAGTCACTCGCTTGGCGACCCGATGAAAGACGAACATAAAGATAATGCCGAGAGCCAATGAAAAGCCGAAGGTATCAACATTCAAGGCCCAAAAACCCATTTGCGCGGCTTCTTCACCACTGTGCGCGAAACCCCATGTACCATCGGCGTGTCGCCCATAGGTGAGGTTGGTCAGGTGGTGGGTGATATATTCCCGTGAGGTTATAGTTTCACTTGCCATCAATAGGTCTCGGTCTTCCACTTTCAATTAAAGCCTTTCTTTAACACTATCGGCGCTACTACAAAGGCCACCTGTGCTACTAAGAAAGACACAAATAATATAATTGCATGTCGCCCCTGTACGAGTTCAGGTAGGAATTTAAACACCCAACCAAAACACACAGCAACGATGACAAACTTCCCTACTTCACCCACATAAAACCTAGCGAGTATCATGCCGGGGCTTGCATTTTTCGGTAACTTGAGCGAGACAATGGCAAAATAACTACTGGCTACAACATTAACCATGCATCCGACCAATGCAGCTGTTGCCATTTTGCGGTCAAATACAACAAAGGTACTAACCACAACCATCAAACAAATAATTAATTGCACCCCGATAAAACCGAATGCTAATTTAATCCCACTCTTTTCTCTTAAACTGTTATTCACTTACTAATTTCTCTCTCATTAAGACCGCTGAGCGACCCAACTGAGAGTTAAAGCTGCGTATTAATTTCATAATAATCAAGGTTCGATTGATATGTGACGCCACTTTGGGCGCGCATTATAAGCATGATGCAGACTGCAAGCAACTGCTTACACGCTTAATTATGTCGCTAGCTGAATCAGCAATTCATAAATTGCACAGCCTACTTGATGTGATTCAATATCCCATCCAGCTCATCGAGACTGTTGTAGCGAATCACCATTTTACCCTTACCACTCCCGCCATGCTGAATAACCACGCCCGCACCGAGTTGATCAGATAGTTTTTGTTCGAGGCGCTGGATGTCTGGGTTTTTGTTTGTGGTTGCAACTGGCGTCTGCTGTTGAGCCTGCCATTGACGAACCAGGGCTTCGGTCTGACGTACAGTTAACCCCTTACCAACGACGATTCTAGCGACCTCAAGCTGGCTTGAACCCACTAAACCTAACAGAGCTCGACCGTGACCCATATCAATATCACCACGCTCTAACAACACTCCCACTTCTGATTCCAATGCTGTAAGGCGCATTAAATTAGCCACTGTTGAACGCGGTTTCCCAACCGCTTCGGCAACTTCGGTCTGCGTATAACCAAACTCTTCCTGTAAGCGGGTCAGGGCAAGAGCCTCTTCCATCGCATTAAGGTCTTCACGTTGAATGTTTTCTATTAACGCCAAAGCAATGGCGTCTTCATCAGAAATCACTTTGATAATAACGGGCACAGTAGGCAAACCTGCCAACTGAGCAGCCCGCCAACGACGCTCACCCGCGATAATCTCATAACTATCTTGCCCTAAGGGTCGCACCATAATGGGCTGCATAATGCCCTGGCGTCGTATCGACTCAGCAAGCTCATCTAAAGCCGCCGGGTTCATGTCTTTGCGAGGTTGGTACTGCCCGCGCTGTAGAAATTCAACCGGCAGTTCTTTTAAACCCCGAACACCGGCATCTGTTGAAGAACCCTCCTTTTTTTCCTCGCCAATGGGTGCGCCCAACTCGCCGCCCAGTAGTGCATCTAGACCTTTACCCAGGCCTTTTTTCTTACCGCTCATAATTTATCCACTGTCTTGCTGTTGCGTCCTTTCTCTACTCTGCGCGAATTGCGACGAAGTAATTCACTGGCCATACCTAAATAAGCGGCGGCCCCTTTTGAACTGCGATCGTATTGCAGTATTGGCTGGCCGTAACTCGGTGCTTCTGCCAGGCGCACATTTCTTGGTATTACCGACTGATACACCCGGTCACCAAAATGACTATGTAGTTGGTTTGAAACATCTTTGGTTAAACTGTTACGCGGGTCATACATGGTGCGCAGAATACCCTCTACCCGCAGTGCGGGATTTAGCAATTTACCCACTTTAGCAATGGTATTGACCAAGGCAGACAAACCCTCCAACGCATAGTATTCACACTGCATGGGTATAATGACGTTATTGCTAGCGACAAAAGCATTGACAGTAAGCATGCTTAAAGCCGGTGGGCAGTCGATAATAATAAACTGGTAGCGATCTTTGAGGCTTTGAAAAGCATTCTTTAAGCGTTTTTCCCGGTCAGAGATCTGCATTAACTCAACTTCTGCCGCCGTCAAATCACCATTAGCGGGAATCAAATCAAAGCCAGCTTCAAGGCAGGGGACAATGGCTTCATCAGCACTACAACGCCCAGTCAGCACATTATAAATCGTGGTTTGCAGCTGATCTTTTTCCACACCACTACCGGTGGTCGCATTTCCTTGAGGGTCGAGGTCGACTAGTAGCACCTTTTTACCCATGTTAGCCAGAGCAGCGGCAAGATTAATGCTGGTCGTGGTTTTACCAACACCGCCTTTTTGATTGGCTATCGCATAGGTGAACGTCAAGACTGAGCCTTTATTTATGGTTTTCTGATGATGATTAGGTGGCGTTGCTGATCCAATGTTGGCACATCCAATTCTATAGCTTGTTCGACCTTATAGCCTTTCGGTAACTCGCTCAACTCTTTATCGGGGTAGCGACCCTTCATGGCGTAAAATGAGCCGCCCGATGCGAGTAAATGCTCGCTACCTTCAATCATATCTGTCAACGAGGCAAAAGCCCGACTAATAACGCCGTCATAAAGCTTTTCGGGCTTATATTCCTCAACTCGCCACTGCATTTCTTTTACATTGTTTAATTGCAGGGCAGTTTTTATCTGGAATAAAAAACGTATTCGTTTGCCGTTGCTATCGAGCAAGCTGAAGGTTTTGTTGGGGTGAGTGACCGCCAGAGGAATGCCTGGGAGACCAGCCCCAGTGCCGACATCAATAAACGACCGCCCCTGTAAATGAGGGCCAATGCTGAGACTATCAAGCAGGTGATAACTGAGCATTTGCATCGGGTCTTTTATCGATGTCAGATTGTAGGCTTTGTTCCAACGCTGTAACAAGCCGATATATTGCAGCATTGATGCTCTCGCCGCTTCTTCAACCTGTAAACCTTGAGCAGCCAAACCTTTTTGCAGAGCGCTATCCAACTGAGAAGCGGAAACCTCTATCGACGACTTAGGCAAAATTTTCAGCCGCGACGGCCCTCTTTTTTAGATAAATGAGTAACAGAGAAACTGCCGCCGGGGTAACACCCTGAGTACGAGCCGCCCGCGCCAACGTAGTGGGCCGAGCCTCATCGAGTTTCTGTTTGACCTCATTGGACAGGCCTTTTACTTCTGAATAATCAAAGTCTTCGGGGATGACGGTGTTTTCATGGCGACGCAAGCGCTCAATATCATCCCGTTGACGGTCGATATAACCACTGTATTTCGCCTTTATTTCAATCTGTTGAGCCACTTGAGGGTCAACGACAGGCGCATCACTGCCTGCGTATAAAGCCGAAATTTTTTGATAGTCTAGCTCCGGACGCTTAATCAATTCCGCGAGGTTGTACTCATGGGCAAGAGGTTTTTCAATAAAAGCTTCTAACGCTATAGCCTCAGTACTGCCGGGTTGCACCCAGGTGCTTGCCATTCTTTCGTTTTCACGGGCAATCGCCTCACGCTTATTACTGAAATGACGCCAGCGATCATCATTCACCAGGCCGAGTTCTCGGCCTTTTTCAGTTAAGCGCTCGTCGGCATTATCTTCACGCAATAAGAGGCGATATTCTGCACGACTGGTAAACATACGGTAGGGTTCGCGGGTGCCCATCGTAATCAAATCATCGATCAGGACACCCAAATAAGCTTCATCGCGGCGCGGGCACCAGGCCTCTTCACCTTTAACCTTTAGGGCAGCGTTAATGCCTGCGAGTAAACCCTGAGCTGCGGCCTCTTCATAACCGGTAGTACCGTTAATTTGCCCGGCAAAAAACAAGCCTTTCACATGACGAGTTTCAAGGGAGTACTGCAGGTCCTGGGGGTTGAAGTAATCATACTCAATAGCGTAGCCAGGGCGGGTAATGTGAGCATTCTCAAACCCTTTAATCGAATGCAAAAGATCGAGCTGCACATCGTAAGGTAAGCTGGTGGAAATACCATTGGGATAGAGTTCGTAGGTGCTTAAACCCTCCGGCTCAATAAAAATCTGGTGGCTGGACTTATCGGCAAAACGCACGATTTTATCTTCAATCGAGGGACAATAGCGCGGGCCAACGCCATCAATTACACCAGTGTACAAGGGCGACCTATCCATGCCGCCACGAATAATATCGTGGGTCTCTTCACTCGTGTGGGTAATCCAGCAGCATACTTGCCGGGGATGGTGGTTCGTCTTCCCCAGAAAAGACATCACTGGCCGGGGCTCGTCACCCCACTGCTCCTGTAAATCAGAAAAATCGACAGTGCGAGCGTCAACTCGCGGTGGAGTACCCGTTTTTAAACGTTCGACGCGAAAGGGCATTTCTCGCAACCGCTGAGCCAGCGTTTGTGCCGGCGGCTCTCCTGCTCGCCCACCGGCATGGTTTTCCAGGCCAACGTGGATTTTACCGGCCAAAAAAGTACCTGCGGTCAACACAATAGAGGGTGCGAAAAACTGCAGACCGGACTCGGTAACGACACCCGTAACCTTGTCGCCCTCGGTGATAACATCATCCACGGCTTGCTGAAAAATAAATAAGTTATCTTGTTTTTCAAGGGCAGAGCGCACTGCCGCTTTATATAATGCTCTATCAGCCTGCACTCGTGTGGCACGCACCGCTGGACCTTTGCGTGCATTGAGAACACGAAACTGAATGCCCGCTTTGTCAGCAGCCTGGGCCATGATGCCCCCCAAAGCATCCACCTCTCTCACCAAATGACTCTTACCAATACCACCAATGGCTGGGTTACAGGACATTTGCCCGAGAGTTTCAATGTTGTGGCTCAGCAAAAGGGTTCTACAGCCCATACGCGCAGCCGCCAGACAAGCCTCGGTGCCAGCATGACCGCCGCCGATAACAATGACATCAAATAGTTGAGTTTGGGACATAGGCTTCTAATACAGGGTGAGTACAAAAAATGCAGTTAGCCAGCCAGTATAGCAAGATAAAAGGCTTCGCCAAAATATTGATCAATAGTTACTGTCCCCAACCTTATCACTTCATGCCTTGATGCTCAGCAGGCTGTTTCTCAACAAAGCTGATTTAACCCAGTATGCCGCTTTGTACAAAAGCATTCCGGAAATACCCTAGCAGATAAAGATATGGAAAGGCCTAGTTAGTTTTATAAACACTACCCGTCAAAATAATATACTTGCAACCTTATTAAATACTTATCTTAATTGTTTATGTTCTTAATTAGTAAAATAGATATTGTTGTTGTTATTAGAGGAGGCCTTTGTTGTTATTAAGTGGTTGAAACATCCAGGATCATTAGCTTTAGAGCATGTAATAGCTGAGGTATAAAAGGTGTTCAGGCTGCTGGTAGTGTTTTGGTAAGTTGTTAGTAAAGCGGGCCTTTACTAACAGGCTTTTCAATTAATGACTTATCCCCAAAATCACCCACAGATTGTTCAGTTTGTACTCAGCCTTTATACCTTTGTTATACCTGTCGTTTCGTTAATTAGCAGGCCCTACTTTGGATTTTCTCAATATCTATTTAAACCGTTGCTACAGAAAGGAATTTTCTATAGAATCGCCGACCCTTAAACACATTCAGAACCGGTAGTACAGTTGTTGGTTTGTTGCTAACAACCCGGGGAAACGGATTAATAGCTATGAAAAGAACATTTCAACCCAGTGTCCTCAAGCGTAAAAGAACCCATGGTTTCCGTTCGCGTATGGCAACCAAAAATGGTCGTGCGTTGATCAATCGCCGTCGGGCTCGCGGCCGTAAGCGCTTGGCTGCCTGAAACCGGATTGTTAGGTGACTGCCACGCCCAGCGAGGGTTTTGGCAGAAGTAAGCGGCTACTAACTAAGGCCGCTTACAAGGCTGTATTTGACGATTCACCGTATCGGGTTTCGCATCGAAACTTACTCATGTTAGCTCGACCCAATGGCTTAAAAGAAGCACGTCTAGGCCTCATTGTGGCGAAAAAAAATATTCGTTTGGCCGTTAAGCGCAATCGTATTAAGCGAGTAGTGCGTGATAGTTTTCGCCTCAACCAACAATCTTTAGTCACACTAGATATTATTTTTTTAGCCCGCAGAGGGCTGGATAAGCTCGAGCCAGCAGAGCAGCAAAAGGTGTTGCTACAGTCTTGGCGCAAGCTACACCTGCAAATGGGCAAGGTAAAGAGGGCATGATTGCGAAATCTTTGGTCTTTCTTGTCAAGCTTTATCAATATTTGGTAAGCCCTTTACT
>JBFHDT010000066.1:0-8450 GCA_041584575.1 Porticoccaceae bacterium | reverse complement strand
GATGGCTGCGGTGCTGGTGATGGCCGTCCTGGCTATCGAATTGAGTCTGTTTGTCGTGTTTGCCCCTCTATTTCAACACTTTACTATGGCCGAAGCCGTAGTGGCTGCTTCACTAGCTGCTGCAATGATGCTGCGCTACTTACACCTGCAACGTCAGGTTGGAACACTAAATAGCCTGGCGGAAGCCTCGCGCATTCAGGAGTTACAAGCCCGAATACGCCCGCATTTTTTATTTAATAGTATGAATATTATTGCCAGCCTGGTTGCGACAGATCCGGTTAAGGCTGAGCAGGTGGTGGTTGACCTTGCTGACTTATTTCGCCGGGTTCTCGATGACACTCATACCTTGGTGCCTCTGCGAGAGGAGCTGGCACTGTGTCGCAGTTATCTGGCTCTTGAAAAACTGCGTTTGGGTGAGCGCCTGCAAACAGAGTGGGAAATCGGCGACTACGGCAATGTGCAAATCCCCAGCCTCACGTTGCAGCCCGTTTTGGAAAACGCCGTCTACCACGGTATTCAATTGTTACCTGAAGGTGGGCTTATCAAAATCAGTGTGAAGCGCATAAATGAGCGCTTGATTTTGACGGTTGGTAATCCCCGTAGCCAGAGAATGCAGCATAATAAAGGCAGTAAAATGGCCATTGACAATGTTCAAAAGCGACTTATGGCACATTTCGGGCCAACTGCTGTGGTGCGTGCCGAGAGAATGGATAATCATTACATCACGCATATTAACTTCCCATTGGGGGAGTGAGTTATTTTTTATGAATGTATTGATTGTTGATGATGAGCCTCTGGCGCGCGACCGCCTACAGAGGATGGTTGCTTCTCTGCCGGACTTCACTGTTGTTGCCATGGCCGAGAACGGCCAGCAGGCGATTCAGCAGGCGCGTGACACAAGCCCTGATGTGGTGTTGATGGATGTACGTATGCCCGGTATGGATGGCATTGCAGCAGCACAGCATTTGGCCGAGTTAGACCCGCCCCCCGCTGTGAT
Source organism: Porticoccaceae bacterium (assembly GCA_041584575.1). Lineage (GTDB taxonomy): Bacteria > Pseudomonadota > Gammaproteobacteria > Pseudomonadales > Porticoccaceae > Reddybacter. The sequence continues at coordinate 7,453 of JBFHDT010000066.1, read as the reverse complement.
TTTTTGTACTGCTTATGAAGATTACGCCATCGAGGCTTTTTCGTCTCAGGCTATCGGCTATTTGCTAAAACCGGTGAAGCAAGCTGACCTGAATGCAGCCTTGAGCCGAACTGGGCGCGTAAATAAAGCTCAGCTCAATAGTTTGCAGGACACGGCAGGGTTTGGTGGTGGCCGTACTCACCTGGCCTCAAAAAATAGAGGTGAAATAGATTTAATCCCGATCAGCAATGTGCGCTTGTTTCAGGCCGATCATAAATACGTGACGGCCTACCACACCGATGGAGAGGCCTTGCTTGACGATACATTAAAAGAGTTAGAAAGCGAGTTTGAGGGGCGCTTTGTGCGTATTCATCGCAATGCCTTGGTGCCGGTCTTGCACATTGAAGGACTGGAGCGCGACAGCGAGGGGCACTGCTTTGTGCGCCTGAAAGACTTGGATATTAAACCCCAGGTGAGTCGCCGCCACATTACACCTGTGCGTCGTTTACTCGAAAAAATTTGATTAGCTAGTCATAAGTCACGCTATTTCTTAAGCCTCCTCTTTCCTAATATAACGCCGCAAATGGCCTGCTTTAAGGCGTCTTACAATGGGCTGTGATTCTGTAAGCTATTGTCTATGTGATGTTGCGAATCTGTTATTATCTACGATCATAATTTCTCGCTATCCTATATTGGTCGCAGCCTTTCTCGCTCCTACACGCTGTGACTGAATGGGGTGGTTTTTCACCGACCCAATGAGTAAGCCCATGCCAGTATTGCGTATCGCCACCCGTAAAAGTCCATTGGCACTGTGGCAGGCGCACTTTGTTCGCGATGCTTTGATGCAAGCTCACTCGGGCCTGCATGTAGACATTATCGGCATGACTACTCGGGGCGATAAAATTCTCGATACCCCCCTCGCTAAAATTGGTGGCAAGGGGCTGTTTGTAAAAGAGCTTGAGGTGGCTTTATTGGAAGGGCGGGCTGACATTGCCGTGCATTCGATGAAGGATGTACCCATGGCTCTGCCCTCGGGTTTGGCTTTGCCGGTAATCTGCGAGCGGGAAGATCCGCGCGATGCCTTCGTCTCCAATCACTATCAAACGATTGATGAGCTTCCCGCCGGTGCCCGTATTGGCACGAGCAGTATGCGTCGCCAGTGCCAGCTGATGGAAGCCTACCCCCAGTTAGAACTTCTCGATTTGCGCGGTAACGTTAATACTCGTTTAGCGCGCCTCGACAACAATGAGTACGATGGCATTATTCTCGCGACCGCGGGTTTACTGCGACTTGAAATGGCGGACAGGATCTCTCAGCGCATCCCGGTGAGTCAGTCATTACCGGCAGGTGGCCAGGGTGCCGTAGGTATTGAATGTCGTGCAGACGACGAGGCAACACAGGCTCTGTTAAGTGTGCTTCATCATGCGGATACTGCGGCTCGCGTTGCTGCAGAACGGGCCGTCAATTGCGAGCTGGAAGGCGGTTGTCAGGTCCCGATCGCCTGTTATGCGCAGTTAATAGATGACCAGCAGCTTTATCTCCGTGCTTTGGTGGGTTCTCTCGATGGTCGTTTGATCCTGCGAGAGGAAATTACTGGCGCAGCGGGCAATGGAGAGCAGCTCGGCATTGAAGTCGCTCAACGTCTGTTGGGGCGAGGTGCGGATAAAATCCTCGCGGCCATTACTGCGCGCTAAGCATGTCAGCGCTGGACGGTCTACACATTCTTGGCCTGCGCGCTGGCTCATCTCCCCCAGTGTTAGACCAATCTGTTGAGCGCCCTTCTTCTGCTAGTCCTCGGCAGCAAGATGCTTTATTGGTTCGCCTAGAAGCATTCGGTGCGACATGCCATAACTACCCGGTGATTAAAATCGAGGCGGCGGGGGTGGATAATGCAGCGGTCAAACAGCAGGTGATGGGCTTTTCTGACTGCGACAAAGCCATCCTCATCAGCCGGCATGCCGCACAATTGGCCGCATGGTGGTTGGATCGCTATTGGCCGATGCAGCCTGTGGGTATCGACTTTTTCGCGGTCGGTCCGGCCTCCGCTCAGCCCTTGCGAGACATCGGTGTGACGGTTGTAGTGCCCGAATCGGGTTATTCCAGTGAAGCCCTGTTAGCGCTACCGGCATTAGAGACGGTGAAGGGTGAGAAAATAATTATTTTTAGAGGCGGGCAGGGGCGTAACTTGCTTGAGCAGACCTTAAAGGCACGTGGGGCAAGTGTCGATTGCTGTGAGCTTTATCGTCGTGTCATCGATTTTCGTCATCGCGAGGCTATCGCTGAGTTATTACAGGTGCAGTCACCTCTCGTGCTGATTTACAGCGGACAAGTATTAGAGGCATTACTAGCGGTCGTGCCCGAGGCTTATTGGATGACATTGAAACGTTTGCCGATAATCGTGCCGAGTGATCGAGTGGCAAATCTGGCGCGCAGGAGGGGCTTTCATTCGGTGCACCTTGCAGCCAGTGCACTTGCTGAAGACATGGAGCATAGTGTTTTGGACTGGTACACTCGTACTCGGTGATGACTAAACTCTGGTGTTTAGTAAGAAAAGTTTAGTTAAAAACAATGTTGATTGAAAAGTGGGATGACGGGTGAATAACAAAAAACAAATGGATAGCACGCAAGACAAATCGGATGTCGAGTCGGCTCCTGAAGTGGAAGCAAAAAGTAAGGCCGGGGTTAAGGTTGCGAGTGATGCTCAGAATACAACCAAAAAAACCTCTACGGGTAGAGGCTGGCGCTTACTAACGGTTTTTTTACTGCTAATCATTATTGTCGGTGGTGGCGTTCTGGGCTGGTTTGGGCGAGCGTTGTGGCTCGAGCGAGCATCGAGTACACAAACACTCGCTCAACAGAACTCGTTGATTGATGCTTTGCAGCAAAATATTGAACAAGAGTCCGCTGAACAAGGGCGTCTGATTGCAACTCTTGAGGACAAGCTTAAGACTTTGCGAGAAGAACAGCAGGGCCAGTTAAAGTTACTTGAAAGCAACGATGGCGCCAGTCGCGGTAAGCACTTATTAGATGAAGCGGAGTTTTTGATTCGCCTGGCCAACCAGCGATTACTGGTTGAACGTAGTCCCCAAGGTGCTCAAAGTTTGCTTGAATCGGCTGACCAGACGATGGCAAAGCTTGATGACCCTGGGTTGCTGGCCCTGCGAAAAACATTGTCTGAGAACATTGCTGCCTTGCGTGGTACCGCCATAATTGACCGCGAGGGTATTTTCCTTCGCATTGGCACTTTGTCTGATTTGGTGGCGACTTTTCCTGCCCTGCCAGCCCATGGCCTTGACGTTGTTGACGAAGTTGATGAGTCTGCTGCTCCTATGGGTGACCTTGCTCTTAGGGATGAAGCTACTACGCCGCTAGAAAACCCCTGGTATAAAAATCTTTGGAGCAACCTTCGTCAGGCGACACAAGGTTTCGTGGATAGACATTTCCATGTGCGCTCCCTTGAACAGCCGTTGGCCCCTTTAATGTCCATTGACCGGGAAACTCAGCTGCGCCACAGCCTGTTAATTGCTCTCGGTAACGCCCAGCAAGCTTTGCTGCGTGAAGAACCTAAAATTTATCGGGCGAGTCTTGCCCGCGTTGAAAAAGATATCGCCCAGTATTTTGCAACCAATAGTGATACCCGTGCCATTATCGAGCAGCTGCAGGCTTTACAGGCTGAAGTCGTGCTACAGAGCTTGCCCGATATTAGCGCCTCCTTGTATAGGCTGCGAGATTATCGAGACTCAGCTGAGAGCCGATTTGGTAACAGGGAGGGTTGATTAGCGTGAGAATCGTAATTGTATTGTTGATACTGGCCGCCGTTGGTGGCAGCATTTTGTACTGGCTGGTCGGAGAATACCCGGGTTTTATACTCGTTTCAGTGGGCTCCACGGCTATTCAATTTACCCTGTGGACAGGTGTATTAGCAATAATTGCGCTGTGGCTATTATTGCGGGTGTTGGTGAGTTTAGTGCGAACTTTGGTGATGCCGGGTATGCATTTGACGAGAAACTGGAAAGCCAAAAAAACAACAGAAAAATAGTCGTTTAACGTACCGAGGTCTTTTGGATTTAGCCGAGGGTCGTTGGACATCGGCCTGCAAGCAGTTATCAAAATCAGCAGCCGATTCTGAAATCGGCCTGATTAATTATCTGGGTGCGGCCAGTGCAGCGGCGGAGCTGGGAAATGTGCAGGAGGCTGATCGTTTTTTGAGTCTGGCGGAAAAAGCAGACTCGCGCAATGAGATGGCGGTGGCGCTGAGCCGTGTGCGTCTGCAGGTTAGCAATGGCAACTATGCGCAAGCACTGCCGGTTTTACAGGGTCTGCATGCCCGTCACCCTAAGCACCCCTATATACTCAGTTTGCTTGAGAAAACGTATCGAAATTTGCAGCAGTGGGATCAGCTGGAAAAATTACTGGCTGACTTGCGCGCGAATAAAGTGATGAATAGCGAGGAGCTGTATCAGCTCGAGGTTCAGATTCGTGGGGCGCAATTGCGTCAGCTCATTAACAACCTCGACCCGGATATGGCTAAAAATAAGCAGGCCCTGGCAGATCTCTGGGGGCGAACGGCAAAAAGTGTACGCTCTGCACCTGCCGTTGTTGCTAATCACGCAGAGCTGTTGGTGCAAGTTGGTGAATCTACACTTGCAGAGAAAGAGCTTCGCAAAGTCATTAAAAACACCTGGGATAAGCACTTGCTGGCGACCTATGGTCAGCTTGAAGGTGATACCGCGCAGCGGCTTAAAACTGCTGAGGGCTGGCTCAAAGAGCAGCCGGACAATACTGATCTGCTTTTGAGTCTGGCGCGTTTATGCAAGCGCAGTGAGCTGTGGGGCAAGGCTCGGGATTATTTAGAGGCAGCGCTAAAGCTTGAAAGCCGGCCTGAAATTTATGCTGAGCTGGCGGATGTTTTGGGGCGTCTTGGTGAGCATGGCAAAAGTCTACAGTTTTATCGTCTGGGCTTGCTCGAGGTGACGGCTAATGGAGCCCAGGCGGCAGGGCCGGCTTAATAGTCTTGGTTTAGTTGGATATGAATTAAGTTGCCAGACATAAAAAAAGCACCGAGTAGGTGCTTTTTTTATGTCTGGCGCTTACTCACTATTACTGAGTAAGCAGGCTGTTAAAGTAGAGCCTATAAGCTTGGCCCTGCTTGATTGATGTCGTCAGATACATCGAAGGTCTTGAAGTTTTCAACGAATAGGCCGGCCAGTTTGGCGGCTTGTTTATCGTAGGCAGCTTTGTCTTCCCAGGCTTCGCGTGGGTTGAGGTAGCTTTTATCAACACCCGGTACGGCAACGGGAAATTGGAGGTTCAACAGCGGTAGCTGTGCGGTTTCGGTATTTTCCAGATCACCATTTTGAATGGCGGTGATAATGGATCGAGTGACGGGGATAGGAAAGCGAGCACCGGTGCCACTGGAGCCACCTGCACCGCCAGTCCAGCCGGTATTAACCAGATAGACTTTGCTGTCAAAATCTTCGATACGCTTCATTAACAACTCGGCGTAAACGCCAGCGGGTCGAGGCATAAAGGGTGCGCCGAAACAGGCTGAGAAAGTGGGGTTAATACCTGATTCGCCACCGAGCTCGGTTGAGCCGACGCGAGCGGTGTAGCCACTGAGGAAGTGGTAGGCCGCCGCTTCTTTCGACAAAATAGACACCGGAGGTAATACACCAGTAACATCGCAGGTGAGGAACATAATGTGCTTGGGTTCGCCTGCGCGGTTTTTCTCGGAGCGCATTTCGACGTGCTCAAGGGGATAGCTGCAACGACCGTTTTCGGTCAGTGAGGTATCACAATAGTCGGGCTCGCGTTTTTCATTAAGGACGACATTTTCGACGATGGCACCAAAGCGAATGGCATCCCAGATAACCGGCTCGTTCTTCTGGCTGAGATCAATGGTCTTGGCGTAACAGCCGCCTTCTAGATTGAATACCGCACCTTTACTCCAGCCGTGTTCGTCGTCGCCAATCAAGTAGCGTAATGGGTCGGCTGAAAGGGTCGTTTTGCCGGTGCCGGAGAGGCCAAAAAATAAAGCGACATCACCGTCTTCACCGACGTTGGCCGCACAGTGCATGGGCATAACGTCTTTCTCGGGTAACAGAAAGTTCTGTACCGAGAACATGCTCTTTTTCATTTCACCGGCGTATTTCATGCCGGCTAGTAGTACTTTGCGCTGTGCGAAGTTAATAATAACCACGCCACTGCTGGTAGTGCCGTCGCGTTCGGGCTCACAAACGAAGTTGGCAGCGTGGAGAATTTGCCAGCCCTCTTTGCTTGCCGGGTTGTATTGCTCGGTACGGATGAACATGTTTCTGGCGAAAAGATTGTGCCAGGCTGTTTCGGTCGTGACCTTGGCGGGGATGTAGTGTTCTCTATCCTGGCCGATGTGCAGGTAGGAGACGAAGCGATCGACACCAGCAATATAAGATTCTACGCGATCCCAGAGGGCGTCGAACTTGTCCTGGGGAAAGGGGCGGTTAACCGGGCCCCAGTTGATGGCATCGCTGGTGCTTGGTTCTTCGACTATAAAGCGGTCGGCGGGTGAGCGGCCTGTGTGCTTTCCGGTCTCTGCACGTAGGGCGCCGGTGTGGGTGAGCACGCCCTCTTTGCGATGAAGGGATTGTTCGATCAGTTCAGCGGAACTCAGGTCGGTGTAAATGGTTGCCGCGGAAGTATCAAAGTCGGTCATTAGTTTCAATCCTGTGAACGGTTTAAGGAGTAGCGTGCTATTCGCAATCCGGGTCATGCCAAAAAAGGGCGCTAATTATGCCAGAAAACGAACTCTGGGCGAAGGGAAAAAACCAAAGCCTTAATGCAAGGTCGGTGGCATGTCGATAAACAGCTGTATTGCTTGCGCGGGACTGAATTGGTAGACGTAATGGCAAAATTGGCAGCTGATATCAATACTGGGCTGTTCTTCGAGAATGGCATGGATTTCTTCTTTTCCCAGACTCACCAGCATATTGGCAGTACGGGTGCGCGAGCAGCTACAGGAAAACTGTAGGGCTGTGGGTTCGAAGAGTTGCAGTGCCTCTTGGTGGAACAGACGATGTAATTGTTCTTCGTGCCCCAGTGCAACTTGCTCGTCCGGCTTTAAGGTGTCGGCTAGCAAGCTTAAGTGCTGCCAAAGTTCGGAGCGCTGTTCGGGGCTCTGTAGCTGAACAGGCAAGGCTTGTAGGAGTAGCCCCGAAGCTCTGTTGCCATCGGCTGCCAACCAAATGCGGGTGGGCAGTTGTTCCGATTGTTGGAAATAAGTATTCAGGCATTCACTCAATGAGTCGTGCTCAATCGCGATAACGCTTTGATAGCGTTCACCTTTAGCGGGGTCGATGGTAATCACCAGAAACCCGCCTTCGAGTAGCTCGCGAAAGTCGCAGTGCTGTTCGCCAGCAAGTGTTTTACTTTCATCGTAGCGGGCAACGGCACGCAGATTATTGTGGCGGGTGCAGTCGGCCATGATGAGTTCAAGGGG
>JBFHDT010000065.1:0-8483 GCA_041584575.1 Porticoccaceae bacterium | reverse complement strand
GACACCGGGCGCAGGGTCGCCATCGCAGCACCGATTTTATGCACCTCTTTAGGGGCCATATGCTGGAGGATTTGCGCCGCTGACTGTTCGCCAACACCGAGCAGGAAAACAGCTGCCTTTTCCACCCCTTTCAGGGCCTCTGCTTTATCCGCCATCCTGCACCCAATCACTCATCACACTGGCTGCTCGCTTCGGGCTTTGCCCGGCAATATTTTGAGCCAACTGTACCTGCTGGTCGTAGCTAGTCACACCCGCCGGCAACTGAGCCGCACCACCCAGTGTGGCCTGATCACCACCCAGTTGTAGCTCACCATTTACGATTCGCCCCTCCGAGCTACTAGAGCCCGCCAGACTTTTCATTACCGGCCGTAGAATGCCAAAGATAAGAATCAAAATACCGATGCCACCGGCAGTTTGCTTAGCGATATCGAGCACCCAGGGCTCCTGCCAAATAGGCACCTCGGCTAAAGGCTCCATTAACTCGGGCTCGAGAAAAGAGGCATTCATCAAATTGACACTGTCACCTCTCTCTTCGTTAAAACCAACAGCCTCTTTCACCAACTGAGTTAAACGTTCAACTTCTTCATCGGGCAGGGGAAGGCGCTCGGTATCACCCGCTTCGTTAGTTTGCTGGCGATAATCGAGTAAGACCGCTACCGAGAGTTTTTTAATACTACCCGGCGCTTCCTTAATATGGCTAATGACCTTATCTAACTCATAATTACGTGTCGCATTCCTGGAGGTTTGCGTTGCAGCACTGGTATTACTCGAGGCCGCCTCATCGGCACCCGGCGTAACTAGTGCAGCGGCGGGTTGATTTGACTGGGCACCCGGCACACCACCAAATGCTTTACTGTTATCACTACTGCGCTCTTCCGAAGTCTGCTCACTGCGCAGTAGCTGATTATTGGGGCCGAAGGTCTCACTAGTGCGTTCGACCGCCGTAAAGTCGACATCAGCGGTCACCTGCGCACGGACCTTGCCAGCACCCATAATAGGCACCAATAAATCGACAATACGCTGGGAGTAATTTTCCTCGATACTGCTAGCGAAAGAGAACTGCTCAGAGCCCATCGCCATAGCCGATGAGCCGCCACTACCCGTCAGCAAGTTGCCCTGTTGATCGACAACCGTGACCAGCTCAGAATCCATACCTGGCACGCTGGAAGCGACTAAATGGATCACTCCGGCAATTTGAGCCTGGTTCAACTTTCGACCCGGGAAAAGACTAATCAACACAGAGGCACTGGCACCCTGCTGATTGCGTAAAAAGGCCGACTTTTTAGGAATCGCCAAATGCACCCGTGCGCCTTTCACGCTATTGAGCGTGGCAATTGAGCGAGATAACTCCCCCTCCAGAGCACGGTTAAAGCGGGCTTTTTCAACAAAACTACTGGTGCCAAAGCTCTGTTCTTCGTCGAGTAGCTCATACCCCGGGCTGCTGCTTTTGGGTAAGCCCTGGCTAGCCAGCTGAATGCGAAGGTTGTGTACTGCGCCCGCCGGTACGGCAACCATTGAGCCTTGCATGCGATAGGGTGTATTGCCCTGCTCGAGAATCGTCACCACCTGGGCGGCATCGGCGCCACTCATACCCTCAAAGAGTGGCACATAGTTTGGCTCTTTGGCCCAGGAATAAATACCCACACCCAGAGCAATACTCGCTGCCAGGCCAATCAGCAAACCTACTTGTCGAATTACCGGCAAATTACTCATGCCGACAAACTGACCCACCATGTTGTCTGGATTTACCAAAGCCATCTCAGCGTACTCCCTCGCACCCATTGGCTATATTGACGCAAACCACACTAGTGCTTATTTTTACGATTTTGCCCACCATCCTCACTCTCTCTATCAAGCTCGTCACACCGGCATATTCATAATGTCTTGATAGGCAGACAAGAGTTTATTGCGTACCTGCGTCATCGCCTGAAAGGAAATACTCGCCTCCTGTAAAGCAACCATAACCTGGGGCAGCTCCACACCCTCATCGCCCCGTGTAAAGGCTTCTTTCAAATCACCAGCCGTGTGCTGTGCCTCGTTGGCTTTATTAATCGACTCGGTGAGCATTTTGCCAAATTCACTGCCACCACCCGCCACGCCACCAATATTTGACCCTTCGCCCGACTTCGCCGCCGCTTCGAGCGCGCGCATCTGGGATAACACCTGGTTGATCGCTACCTGGCTCATTGTTTATTCCTCATGTTCTATCGCTTTAACTTAGTGTTTAACATGTGCTGCGACGCTATCGCATTTAAGTACCATAGAGCCCTGGCAGGGTAATACCGTCATCGCGTAACTTGGCTAATTTATAACGTAAAGTTCGCGGGCTTATACCCAAGCGTTCGGCTGTTTCCTTACGACGCCCGTGCTCTGCCTTTAGTGCATCAACAATAATTTGTTGCTCGTGGCTACGCAGGTCGTTTTCCAATGCCGAGCCATCAATGGGCTCACTTTTTACTTCAGGTGCTGAAGTTGCTTCACCAACTGGCATTGGCGACAAATTGCTACCCGGGTCTTCAAGGTGGATATCTGCCTCTGTCAAAGTAGCGCCGCTGAGCAGTATCATTGCGCGCTGCACGACATTGTGTAATTCGCGAATATTGCCCGGCCAGGCATAGGCTTTTAGCATTTGTTCCGCCCCAGCAGAAAGGCTCACTGACTGACCCTCCCCGCTCTGCTCATCCACAAAACGACGCACTAGCGGCAGAATATCGCCCCGGCGCTCACGCAGAGGCGCGAGGGCAATGGGAAAAACATTCAAGCGATAAAACAAATCTTCACGAAAGCGTCCGGCACTTACTTCGCCACGCAGATCGCGGTTGGTGGTTGCCAGCACGCGAACATCGAGAGCAATGGTGCTTTTGCCGCCGAGCCGCTCAACCTCTTTTTCTTGCAGAACGCGCAGTAATTTAGCCTGCAGAGCAACATCCATTTCTGAAATTTCATCGAGTAACAACGTGCCACCCTGAGCCTGCTCAAATTTACCGGCACGCGCCTGATGAGCGCCTGTAAAGGCACCTTTTTCATAACCAAAGAGGATGGACTCAAGCATCGTTTCTGGCAGCGCCGCACAGTTAATCGCCACAAAAGGGGCTTCATTACGTGCAGAGTTATCGTGAATAAAGCGTGCCAGCACTTCTTTGCCGGTGCCCGACTCACCACTCAACATTACCGTGGCATCGGATGCCGCAACCCGCCGCGCCAGCTCGACAACCTGTTGTGCCCGAGGATCCTCGGCAATCATCTCACTCGAACCCGCAGCGCCTTTAGCCGTTGCAAAGCGACTCACCATTTCAATTAACACTTCAGCTTCAAAAGGCTTGATTAAATAGTCAGCGGCACCATCGCGCATTGCCTCTACCGCCTTTTCAACACAGCCGAACGCTGTCATCAGCACCACGGGCAAGCTCGGCCAGGTGCCTTTTATATTTTGTAGCAAGGCGTGTCCGTCCATCGCCGCCATTTGCACATCGCTGACCACCAGGTCGACCAACTGACGATGCAACAAAGCGAGAGCCTCAACACCATCGCAGGCAAACACGACACTGTAACCCGCAAATGTGAGGGTATCGCAGAGCGCCTCACGCAGCAGGTCATCATCCTCAACAACCAGAATGGTTAAATCCAACTCACTCATTGCAAACCTCCACCAACATGCTGCATAGACTGTTCTAAACCCTTGCCGTCAAAAGCCGAACCTTGCAGCTGCGTATTACGCACAGCGGGGCCATCAAACAGAGGGATTTGCGTACTTTCATGACCCGCCACATCAGCCACTGCTTGCCCAGCATTAAGGTTTAACAATGGCAATTGAAGACAAAATACGGTGGCTCCATCGGCTCGGGTATCGAGACTGATGTTGCCGCCGTGACTACGTACGGTCATCGCCACCACCGCCAAACCCAGGCCCGTGCCTTTCACCCGCGTGGTAAAGAAGGGGTCGAAAATTCGCTCGCGAATATCGGGGTCTACACCAGGGCCATTATCGGCAATCGCGATTTTCAGCACCCCCGCCAGCGTGCTTATTTTGATATCCAGACAAAGGGATTTATCGGAGACATCAATCGCGTTATTGACTAAATTGAGCACCGCGCCGAGCAGCTCATCTCGATCGCCCTCGAGTGTTATTTCACCGTTACCCGGCGCCACATCAGCATGCAGCACACCACCAGCCTGGTTGACCAGCGGTTCAATTAAAGCCAGCAGTTCTGCAACAAAACCTTGCACCTGGATAGTTTCAAAAACCACGGGGCCGCCACGTACAAAGGTAAGCATGCTATTTACCAGCCCCTCCATGTGACGCAGGCTATCGACCACTTTGGCAGACACCCGCTCACGCTCGCTAGCACTTGCCGTGGGCCGAGCAAGATGGGAAACATAGAGTAGCGCGGAGCTGAGAGGCGTACGGATTTGATGGGCCAGGCGAGCTGCCATTTCACCCAGTGCAGATAATCGCTTGTCGCGACTCACGGTTTCCTGCAAATCATGTAAGCGCGTCGTATCGGTGAGCAGAATCAGCTCTTCATTGGCATCGCTTAAAGGCTGACGGCTAACCGACAAACGACGACCATTACTGAGCAAGAGCTCGGTGCCATTCTCGCTAACACCACTATCGCGGCTAGCCTGTGCAATGAGTAGGGGCCAGGCTTTACCCAGCAGGGATTGTTTGGAATCGAGAGCGCGAACGGGCCGAGTTTCACCACTCGCCTGCTGAAAAAATGTTTCGGCCGCTGCGTTGGCCTGGCTAATAACACCACGGTCGTCAACAACGACAACACCGCCGGGTAATTCACGCATTAGCAACGCCAGACGGTTAGCCAGGCGCTCTTTTTCGGCTAACTCCTGTAAACGCTGAGAGCGCGCTTCAGCCAACTCCTGGGTTAAAGTGCTTACTCTCACCTGCAGCACACGATAGCTGGTGTCCAGCTCTTCAGAAACGCGATTAAACGTTTCGAAAACCTTTTCCAGTTGCTCTGTGGTTTGTGCTGTCTGTGTCATAGCTGTCCTGCCCTGCTGATTTACGGTGCAAATTAAGATGCCGTAAAGTCATTAAGCAACAACTATGCCTATAATAAAAACTCTTATAATTTAAAAGGTTACAGTCAGTTTTTCTGGGCCGTCAAAAACCTGACACGGTGTCAGCACGAGAAATGTCAAACTTCCGAATCTTCTCCACCAGGGTTGTGCGTTGCAACCTAAGCAGTTTTGCCGCACGCGCTACCACCCAATCACTATCGTCGAGAGCCTGGCGAATCAAGTCCTCCTCAACCTGGCGCAAATAGTCTTTCAAATCGAGACCATCACCACCCAATAACACGCCGGGGGACGCCAGCGGCATAGCTCTCTCTTCGACGCCGATGTCGGCCAGCATGGCCTCCTCTGCCGCTTGGTTATCTATCACCTCGGCTACCCAGTCGACATTACTCCTGTATTTATCGGGTAAGTCTTTGGCCCGCACTTGTTGGCCCGGATAGAGAATATTCAAACGCTCCACTAAATTGGCCAGCTCGCGTACGTTGCCCGGCCAGGCATAAGTGGCCAATGCCGCCAGAGCACAGTCACTCAATTGGGCAACACGCTGGCCACCCTGTTGCAAGCGTTCGGTGGTGTATTTAACTAATAGAGGGATATCGTCGCAGCGCTCACGCAGGGGGGGCACTTCTATGGGGAAAACATTAAGACGATAGAACAGGTCGAGGCGGAAAAAACCCTCGGTAACGCGATGCTCAAGATTGTGATGGGTGGCGGCAACTACCCGCACGTCAGAGTGAATTGTCTTGCTACCACCCACCCGTTCGAAGGATTTTTCCTGTAACACACGCAGTAGTTTTACCTGCATTTCCAGCGACATATCACCTATTTCATCGAGAAAGAGCGTGCCGCCCTCAGCCAGCTCAAAACGCCCCTGTCGAGCGGTAATAGCCCCAGTAAAGGCGCCCTTTTCATGGCCAAATAATTCTGACTCCAATAAATCTGGTGGTATAGCACCACAATTGACGGGCACGAAAGGGCGCTTGGCTCGCAAGGATTGGCGGTGCAAGGTCTGAGCGACAACCTCCTTACCCGTACCCGACTCTCCGAGAATCAACACGGTGGCATCACTGTGAGCAACTTGCTCAATCAAACGCCTGACCTGCTGCATATCTCGGTTATCGCCCACCAGGCGATGCTGGCCGAGCGGGCCTTCGGCTATGGGACAGGAAGAGGTTCCAAGATTATTATTCTGATCAAACGACACGTTGATTCCTTATATTATTAGTTACGGCCAACATTCCTACTGAGTGGCTCCAGTTTGGCGCTGGGCAATAATGCGCCGATGACGCCTAAATATGAATTTTTCTAGATCATCCTGCAGGGCGGGGTTTAGCCCGACAAAGCGTACCTGCACACGCTTACCCTCATTAACCGACCCCTCTTGCGAATCAACGACCACCGCCAGACCGTGAAACTTTAACGGCGATGGCAATTCACTGCGCAGGTAAACCTCAATGCAAACATGAGCGCCAGAAGGCGGGCAATCTTCTGCCAGCCACTCGATGCCCGTATGCCCCAGCCTCACTTTCGTCGGCGCAGGCAAGCTGCGCTGATTCGCCAATAACTCGCCGACTATCTCGAGCAAGAGGTTTAACTTAAGATCGAGGCGCTGCAACTCTGCCGCGGTTTGAGGAAGCTCCTCTACAGCCTCAGGAGCGCTTTCACTCAAAGCCGCCAAGGCTTTAAGAAAACGGCTATTGTCTTCATTGATTGTTACAAGCTCATTATCAGCGGGTAATGCGTCCACAACCTGCCAAACAAGAGAAATATTGCTCTCGTAATACAAGCCCTGAAAAAAAGAATCGTTGTTCTCCATACCGCGACTAAGCTCCCTTCCCGCAAGCAGTAAAGTGAATCAGTTAAGAAGAGTCGTTTGTTTGGTCTTTTAGCTGTGTAGGTTTAAAAAGGCGATTTCTACGCCAGAAAAACCAAGCGTCAAAAAACCAGCACTCGACCCTAAGAATGGGCCGGATATGCTTTTTTTGCAATAGAAAGGACCAACTTATTTACGCTTTAACACCAACTTGTTAAGTGTGCACACGCGCTTTGTACTTCACCTTGTGCTGAAGCTTGAGATGAACATTAAAAAACCTTCTAAGACCTGACACGAGCTACACCTCGAGAATAACAGGCCGAGGAATCATGACGTCCAGATAAAGGGACAAAAAGAGGGGGTAATAAAGCAACAAACATTAGCCTTGCTTACTAACAGTCTGATAGGCACTAGCGGCGCTACGCCCGCTTTGCAAAGCAGCAAACTGTTGTGCACTTTCACTACGCGCCCGCTGCACCATGCCGGTCAACTGGTCGTTAAGCTGCATCAGGGTTTGTAGGGAATCGTTGACACCATCGGCCTCTTCGGCCGCAACCGGTTCTTTGAGGCCCGCCATCATGCCCTCGCGACGCTGTTTTTCCAGTTCGACAATCCCTTCCCAATCACCGCGCTCAGCCGTTTCGAGCATATTTTTCGACAGTGCAATGGCATCCTGTAACTGCTGCTGACGCTGGGCACCAACTACCGGTAAATCATTCATCAGCCTGCCTCACTATGTCTTGATGGGGCTTTTTTATATTCATCTGGCATGGCATTCCAGCCCTGGGCAATTTCACCTAATAAGCGGGCGACTTCCTCCAGCGCGGGCACACTATCTTCAATATTGGCCGTCAATAGGCGACCTTCCAAATAGTCATAAAGATCTTTCAAGTTTTGCGCAACCTCACCCCCTACACTCATATCGAGAGAGGAGCGCAGATTGTCGATAATGTCGATTGCTCGACCAATTTTTTCACCTTTTAAAGCAGTTTCTCCGCGCTCGATAGCACCACGAGCCACGGCAATATTATCGAGAGCACCCCGAAACAACATCGAAACTAGCAGGTGCGGGCTAGCCTCATTGACAGCGCTCTGGGATTGTACATTTCGGTACTGGTTTATACTCATTTCTTTGCCCTCAATGTCGTATGCTTTACACGACAACTCTTAAGACTCATTATTTAGCGTTACCAAAAAATGTTGGCAGATTCGCCAACTGTGTCGTCAAAAAATTACTGGTGTTATTCAAACTCGACAGCAAGGCGTCGAGATTACCAAACTGTAACCGATACCGCGCCTCCAGTGCCTCCATGCGCAAATCCAGCGCCACCCCGTCTTCATCAAGCTTATCAATTCTGTCTTGTAGACCGTCGAGACGCACTTCGAGAATATTATCAGCGCCGAGAAAGTTATCGAGCAGACTATCCAGTCCATCGGCCAGACCTCGGGTAAAGTTAACGGTGCCCAACGACCCCGAGCTACTCGCCGTTATCAGCAACGCCAGACCTTCTGCATCGGAACCAGTGGCTGCAGTCAAACGCTGGCCCACCCCAGTTGCACTCACACCGCCGATAGTGCCTTCGACATCCACACCATCAGTGCCCCCTGAAAGGCTAAAACCCAGGGTCGATGCGGT
>JBFHDT010000064.1:0-8504 GCA_041584575.1 Porticoccaceae bacterium | reverse complement strand
TACTGCCGGACAGTGCGAAATTGGTGTTGGCCCCGCCACACTGACACAAAAAGCTGATGAAATTCAAACCTTTAAGTACTGCGTACACAATGTCGCTCACGCCTACGGTAAAACGGCGACTTTTATGCCCAAGCCATTAGTGGGTGACAACGGCTCTGGCATGCACTGCCATCAATCACTGTCTAAAGATGGCAACAACATCTTCACCGGTGACGTCTACGCGGGAATGTCTGAAACGGCGCTGTTCTACATTGGCGGCATCATCAAGCACGCACGGGCCATTAACGCCTTTGCCAACGCTTCAACTAACTCCTATAAGCGCCTGGTACCCGGTTTTGAAGCACCCGTTATGCTCGCTTACTCTGCGCGCAACCGCTCTGCGTCCATCCGCATTCCCCACGTGCCAAACCCCAAAGCCCGTCGCATTGAAGTCCGTTTCCCTGATCCCACGGCTAACCCCTACCTGGCCTTCACTGCCATGTTGATGGCCGGCCTCGACGGTATCAAAAACAAGATTCACCCTGGCGACCCTGCTGACAAGGATCTTTACGATCTGCCTCCCGAAGAAGCAGCCGCTATTCCGACTGTTGCCTCTTCACTGGAGCAAGCACTGGAAGCGCTGGACAACGACCGTGAGTTCCTCACGACTGGCGGCGTCATGGATAACGACGTTATCGATGCTTTCATCGCTCTGAAGCAGGAAGAAGTCGAAAAACTCAATATGACCACTCATCCCGTTGAGTTCGACATGTACTACAGCGTCTAAGCTCGCCAGAGCCTGACGCTACCGAGTAGCTCAGCTCAATAGAGCTAACTCTCAAAAGCCCGGTCTTCTATGGAGATCGGGCTTTTTCTTTTCTCCGTAGCGTATTATTCTTGGTCTTCGCATCGTTACAACTGACGACTTACATTAAGTCGCTTACTTCACTGTCGCGATGTAATAGCAACTTACCAAGCAGGCTGAAACCGGGGTGCAACGACCATGAAAAAACTAACTGCAACACTCTCCAGCCTGATCTTACTAGCCAGCACCAGCCTCTTTGCAAACGAGGTTTATCGGGTCGTTGATGCAGAGGGAGGGGTCACTTTTACCGACTCGCCTGCAGCAAATACAAAAGCCGAAACTGTCGATCTACCTACAATCAATATAGCCACGCCGCCCCCGCCACGCATAATTGACGCCAAAGACGCAATCATCGGAGCAGAGATCCCTTACACCAGCGCTCGAATTACCCAGCCGCTCAACAATGCCACTATTCCACCCGGCCAAACGACCGTTGTTATTACGCTTGCACTGAAGCCGGCTCTACAGGAAGGCCACCTGGCGCAACTCTATATTGATGGTCGCGCTCAAGGCTCAGCCACCGCATCCACCACCTTCTCCGTCTCGCGCTTGAACAGGGGGAAACATAAAGCGTACATAGAGATACTCGGTGGCGATAAAAAACGCAAAACCCAAACAAAGGCGATTACTTTTCACGTCAAACAGCACTCTGCTAATCACTAGCAGACCGTAAACTAACCCCTGCCTGCTGCCATCAATTCTTCTTCGCACCAAAGTAGTGCGCCTTCAATTATTTCGCGTTACACTTTCGCTGAAAACACCTGTTAGCTAAAGGCCATCTGCCATTCAAGATGGCCTGTTACTTGCTTTAGCTCTCACACACTGGCAAAACGCTAACCCACTAACATCCATGAATAATAACCAAACCAATCAGCTCGTTCTGGACAACCTCAATACGGGCGTACTGCTGATAGACAGCGAACTCTCTATCATCTACCTCAACCCAGCTGCAGAAAGCCTGCTCGCGGTCAGCGCCCATCGTCTGCTCAAGAGCTATGCACCCCAGCTATTTACCGATGCTGAACCACGGCACCAAGTCTTTCTGAACGCTCTGAAGAGTGAATCGGCATTCACCGAGCGCAAAGTTAAAATATTGTTGCCCGACCTACGAAAAATTACTGTCGATTATTCTGTGACGCCGCTGACGCAGGACGATAAGCCACTGTTACTGCTTGAAATGCTACCAGTGGACAGAACCCTGCGCATCGACCGGGAAGAAGCATTGCTATCGGCCAACGATACGTCCCGCAACCTGGTTCGTGGCCTCGCCCATGAAATTAAAAACCCCCTCGGTGGCATTCGTGGTGCCTCCCAGTTACTGGCACTTGAGCTGGATAGAAGCGAGCTAGTCGAATATACCGATGTCATTATCGCCGAAACCGATCGTCTACGAGAGCTGGTCGACCGGCTGCTGGGCTCGCCCCTGCCGACCCGGTTCACCCAGCTTAATATCCACGAAGTCACCGAGCATGTGTCAACACTCGTGCAGGCTGAAACCGGTGGCTCTCTGGTCATCAAGAAAGATTACGACCCCAGTATTCCCGACATTAATGGCGACAGGGAAAAGCTCATTCAAGCCGTGCTCAATGTGGTACGCAACGCCATGCAGGCCCTGGATGGCGCCGATAAAATTGGCCACGGCGGTGAAATCACCCTACGCACCCGCATACTCAACCATTTTACCATCGGCAAAAAGCGCCACCCCATGGTCTGCCGGCTCGAAATTATTGATAACGGGCCGGGTATTCCCACCGATATCGGCGAGCGTATTTTTTATCCGATGATTAGCGGCCGCGCCGAGGGCAGCGGGTTGGGGCTGCCGATCGCCCAATCGGCCATCCATCAACACCAGGGCTTGATCAAGTGTGAAAGCGAACCAGGCTGCACACGTTTTTCTATTTTTCTTCCACTAAAACTCATTGAGGACAGGCTAGCATGACAAAACCGACAGTTTGGATCGTCGACGATGACAACTCGATTCGCTGGGTTATGGAGAAGGCTCTGGAAAAAGCTAACCTCACGGTACGCAGCTTTGAAGATGCCCGAAAACTGCTCAACGCCCTCAATAAACAGCCACAAGAGCCCGACACGATTATCAGCGATATTCGCATGCCCGGTATCGACGGCCTCGCCCTGCTCGACAAGGTTCACACTGAACTTCCCCAACTACCGATTATTATTACCACCGCTCATTCCGATCTCGACAGCGCGGTTGCCGCCTACCAGGGCGGTGCCTTCGAATACCTGCCAAAGCCTTTCGACGTCGACGACCTGATATCGGTCGCCAACCGAGCCATCGCCTTCGCTCTAGAAAAAGCTCATAAAACCATTGAACCACCGCTGCTCGAAAAAACCGAAATCATTGGCGAAGCACCTGCTATGCAAGAGGTGTTTCGCGCTATCGGGCGGCTCTCCCATTCCAACATTACCGTTTTAATCAACGGCGAGTCTGGCACCGGCAAAGAGTTGGTGGCCAAAGCCCTACATCGTCACAGTCCGCGCAAAGCTGCGCCTTTTGTGGCTCTCAATATGGCGGCTATCCCCCACGATCTGATTGAATCAGAACTTTTTGGCCACGAGAAAGGATCGTTTACCGGCGCGGCCCAACGACGTGTCGGCCGCTTTGAACAGGCCGAGGGCGGCACTCTCTTCCTCGACGAAATTGGCGACATGCCCCAGGAAGCGCAAACTCGTCTTTTGCGAGTACTCGCCGACGGTGAGTTTTATCGTGTTGGTGGCCACACGCCAATAAAGTCCAGTGTGCGCATTATTGCTGCGACCCACCAAAACCTTGAGCGACTGGTCGACGAGCACCGCTTTCGAGAAGACCTTTTCCACCGCCTCAATGTCATTCGCGTCCACCTGCCAAAACTGGCCGACCGACGCGAGGACATACCCCGACTCATCAATCACTTTTTCCACGAGTCAGCCAAAGAATTAGAAGTCGAACCCAAAGTGCTCTCACACGAAGCCGAGGCCTTTCTCCGCAACCAGCCCTGGCCCGGCAATGTACGGCAGCTAGAAAACACCTGTCGCTGGCTGACGGTTATGGCAGCCGGACGCGAAGTACTGCTCGACGATCTGCCACCAGAAATGCGCGACCAGACTAACGATCAAGGTTCAACAGGAACAAACTGGGAACAAGGCCTGCAGCAGTGGCTGAAACAAGAACTAGCCCAGGGCAAGAAGAACATACTGGCAACAGCCCTGCCCTCTTTCGAGCGCACCGTTATTGAAACGGCCTTACAACACACCGCCGGGCGCAAGCGCGACGCTGCAGAACTACTGGGCTGGGGACGTAACACCCTAACCCGCAAACTGCATGAGCTTGATATAGAAATGCAATAGTACAGGCCCAATTGAGCGCTGTACCAACCTACATTTAGGCCAAAAACAAAAACGCCGCTGTCGATGATTCTACAGCGGCGTTTTTACGGAAGAAAAAAGCCTAATTCAATTTGCTCGCGGGCTGACCCTCAGGAGCTTTTTTTCTTTGCTCCGCAAGCGCTTGTTGAAACAGAGCGTCGAAATTAATCGGCGGCAACATCAACGCAGGAAAGCTACCTCGCACCGAAACACTGTCAATCAGCTCTCGGGCATAGGGAAACAATATCGCAGGGCATTGAGTATTTAAAAGCTGCGCTAACTGCGCGGCTTCAAAGCCCTTGGCCATGAAAATACCGGCTTGCTGGACTTCAATGAGATAGGCCGTGTCATCACCCTCGGCAACGGTGATAGTCAGGCGCAACACCACTTCATAGTGCTCCTCATCGACCTTTTTCACTTCGGTCCCCATATCCTGATTGACCTGAGGCGCCCACTGTCGCGTGAATGCCTGAGCACCCATCGGCAACTCGAAGGACAAATCCTTAAGAAAAATACGCTTTAGCGCAAATTGTGTACCGGCACCCGTGTCGAGGCCATCCCCAGCAGGGGCGCCAGTCGTTTCGTTTTCAGCCATAGTCGTCTCGGTCAATTATCAGTCAATAAATCATTACATGCTCAATCGCTAAGAACACACGATCAGCCATTAAGCTCAGTTGTTAAGCAAGGGTAGCAAACCACCTTGCTGATGCAGGGCTGCAAGTTCGGTATAACCGCCAATATGCTGCTCTCCAACCCAAATTTGCGGCACGGTGCGCTGGCCGCTAGCTTCCATGACTTCACCCCGCAGCTCTGCATTACCGTCGACAGCCACATCTTCAAAGTCGATACCCAGCTGTTCTAAAAGCCGCCTCGCCGCAATGCAGTAGGGACAAAAGCGGGTGGTGAACATCTTAACTGCACTTGCCGATTCACTGATCAATGTGTTCACGGATTGACCACCGGTAAACTTTGGTGCATCCACTCTCCCATACCACCACGCAGGCGCTGCACATCGTAGCCCGCCTGGCGCAACTTACGCCCGGCAGGGGCCGCTTGCTGACCAATCTTGTCAACCAGCACAATTTTTTTGGCGCGGTATTTTTCCAGCTCAGAAATGCGCCCGTCCAGTTTCGCACTCGGGATATTAATAGCGCCAGTAATACAACCAGCGGCGTATTCTTTACTGTCACGCAAATCAATCAAAACAGCTTCATCGCCATTGAGCAGACGGGTTAACTCATGCACTGACAGTTGTTTGCCGGCTTTTTTCTGCTCGCTAAACGCAAACACATAAATCAACACCAGCAAGGCACTAACCAGCATCCATTGCTCACTGATAAAAACAAAAAAACTCACGTTACAATTACCTTTTCGACAGGAAGCGACTCATAATTTCCGGCGTAGTATACACAACTTGCATCACCAGCAGCAGTCTCGAAGCCCAAACCAGACCGTACGTGCGTCAATATTCACCCCTCGATGAAATAGCGTTTGAGCCTGCGAACGAGTAGAATTTGCAGCAACAAAAACCTTCACCCAAGCGCACTCCTCGGCGTCCACTTGTGCAACAAAATTCAGGCTAAGCAATCAATTATGGAAACACAAAAAGCCCCGCTACTACTCCTTATCCTCGACGGCTGGGGATATAGCGAAGCCACTGAAGCTAACGCTATTTACAGTGCTAAATCACCCAACTGGGACAAGCTGTGGTCGAGCCAAGCCAAAACTTTGCTGCATTGCTCTGGCGAGCGAGTGGGCCTGCCCCCAGGACAAATGGGCAATTCTGAAGTTGGCCACATGACTCTCGGTGCCGGACGGGTTGTCTACCAAAACTTAAGCCGCATCAATAATGCCATTGACGACGGTAGTTTTTTTACCAACTCTGCCTACTGTGCAGCCATTGATAAAGCGGTTATGGGTGATAAAAAACTGCATATTTTCGGCCTGCTCTCGCCCGGTGGTGTACACAGCCACGAAGATCACGCTCTAGCCCTGCTCGATATGGCTGCCCAGCGTGGCGCTAAAAATGTTTACCTGCACGCTTTTCTCGATGGCCGAGACACCCCGCCGCGTAGTGCTAAAAACTCTCTCGAAAAAATAGACGACAAGTTCAAGGCCCTAGGCATCGGCCGCATTGCCTCTGTCAGCGGGCGCTATTACGCCATGGACAGGGACCAGCGCTGGGATCGCATTGAACCCGTCTACCACTTGCTCACCAAGGGCAAAGCGGAATATCACAGCTCAGGCGCACTGGAGGCACTCGAGCAGGCCTATGCGCGCGATGAAAACGATGAGTTTGTCAGCCCGACGCAGATCAGCGCCGAAGCCGAAAGCCCTGTTAGCATTGATGACGGTGACAGCATCATTTTCCTCAACTTCCGTCCTGATCGCGCCCGTCAATTAACACAGGTATTCATCGACTCCGATTTCAGTGAATTCTCTCGTCCCAATCACCCCAAACTCGCCGATTTCGTCACCAGCACTGAATACGCAGCCGAGCTGAAAACCCACATCGCCTTCCCACCACAAGCTCTGGTTAATGGCCTGGGGGAATATCTTGCGGCCCAGGGAAAAACGCAGCTGAGAATAGCCGAAACCGAAAAATACGCCCACGTCACTTTTTTCTTTAGCGGCGGTCGCGAAGACTGCTACCCTGGTGAAAAGCGCACGCTAATCCCTTCACCCGACGTCGCTACCTACGACTTAAAACCTGAAATGAGTGCTCCTGAGGTCACTGACAATTTAGTCTCAGCCATCACTGGTGGACAATACGACGTCATCATCTGCAACTTCGCCAATGGAGATATGGTCGGACATACCGGCGTTTTCAACGCGGCCATTAAAGCCGTTGAAACTCTCGATTCTTGCATTGGAAAAATTCTCGAAGCACTCGATAAAGTCGGCGGCGACTGCTTGATTACCGCCGATCACGGTAACGTCGAAAACATGGTCGATGCCCAGACAGGAGAAATACTAACCTCCCACACCATTGACCCGGTGCCGCTCATTTACGTCGGTAATAAGCAAGTACAGCTTAATGAAGGCGGCTCCCTCGCCGATATCGCACCAACCATTCTTGCGCTGATGAACCTGCCCCAACCGACGGAGATGAGCGGCCACTCACTACTTTGCACTGCAGAAACCGCGAGTATTAGCGCTGCCCAATAAAACGATGCTGAAAAGGCTTAAAACAAAACTCTCTTCAGCATTGTCAGTGCTGGTGATCGTCGCAGGGCTGTGCTCACCCGCACCGCTCATTGCTAAGGGTGAGCAAGCCAAGCTTGAGACATTGAGCAGTGAAATAACGCAATTGCAAAAGAAACTACAGGTAACACGCACTGAACACGATAAATCTGCCGCACGGCTACGCAAAATAGAATTACAAAGTGCCCAGACTCGGCGCAGTGTACTGAACCTCGACAAAGAAATACGTTTATTAGGAAATGAGCTGAGCCTGCTATATAGCCAGCAAAAGCAGCTTGACGACCAGCGCCGGCGCCAGGCAGGGCAGGTTGCTCAGGAACTCTCCGCCGCCTACAGACTGGGTCGGGAAGAGCCTCTCAAAGTGCTGCTCAATATGGAAAATCCCGAAGAGATTGGCCGCACGCTGAAATATTATGAGCACGTCGTCAAAGCCCGCAGCAAGATTCTCGAAGACTATCAAACCACCATTCGCGAACTCGACACTGTCGAACAATCTTTGCTGGGTAAGCAAAATGCTCTCGCTGAAAAAAAGAAACAACTATTGGCTGTTCAACGCACCCTTCAGAATGAGAAGGAACAGCGTAGCGCCCTGCTGCAAAGTTCTCGCCAACAAATCAAGAATGAAGCGGGACGTATCGCCAAGCTCAACCTGGAACGCAAACAACTTGAGAGCATCATCAAGTCCCTGCAAAAACATGTGCAGAATTTAAATATCCCCGACAACCAACCCTTTATCCAGCGGCGTGGCAAATTGCCATGGCCGGTCAAAGGTCGCGTTGGGCACAGTTTTGGCTCTGCCCGCGGCTCTCACCTCAAATGGCACGGCTGGCTGCTTAACGCCCGAGACGCGAGTCCCGTCAAAGCTATCCACCACGGCCGAGTGGTTTTTTCCGACTACTTACGTGGTCAAGGGCTACTGGTTATTGTCGATCATGGCGATAGCTATCTCACCCTCTACGCCCACAATCAGGTGCTTTTAAAAGAAACAGGTGATTGGGTTCACCCTGGAGAAACGATCGCTAAAGTCGGCAACACGGGCGGTCTGGAACGTAGCGCCCTGTATTTTGAAATCCGCCGTAAAGGTAAGGCC
>JBFHDT010000063.1:0-8598 GCA_041584575.1 Porticoccaceae bacterium | reverse complement strand
TGCATTTGATGCCCTCTGCCCGCCCGCCCCACCGTGAACAGCCCGGTGTTAGTGCCGAGCACCGTCTCGCTATGTTGCGCCTGGCGATTGACGGTGAGATGCAATGCGATAGTCCTATTTGCGACGGTTTGCTCGCGGATGACAGAGAGCTGCGTCGCGAAGGCTTGTCCTATACTGTTGAAACATTGGCGCAACTGCGCGCCGAGTTGGGTGGTGAGGTTGTTATCTGCCTTTGCATTGGCATGGATTCACTGGTTAATTTGCACACTTGGCAGCGCTGGCAAGAATTGAGCGACTACGCCCATATTGTCGTTGCCGCCCGCCCCGGCTGGCACTTGCCCGAGACGGGCACAGTGGCACAGTGGCTGGCCGGACGTTACACCGATGACCCACAATTATTATCAACTTCACCGAGTGGTCGCGTGCTGGTTGACGCCATGACCTTGCTGCCGGTGTCGGCAACACAAATCCGCGAGAACCTCGCTACTGGTCACTCGGTGCGCTATCTGGTGCCCGATGCGGTCATTCAATATATTCACCAACACGGCTTGTACAAGCAGGAAAATTCATGAGTAATGATATTTACAAGATTGTTATTGCAGCGCTGGAAGACATCAAAGGTCAGGACGTGGTCACTATTGATGTGCGCGAGCTCAGCGATATAACCGACACCATGGTTGTCGTTAGCGGTGCCAGTAATCGGCAGGTTAAGGCACTGGCGCAAAACACCGTGGAGGAAGGCAAGAAAGCGGGCTTTCAACCTATCGGTGTCGAGGGCATGGACGAGGGTGAATGGGTGCTGGTCGATTTCGGTGATGTCATTGTCCACGTGATGCAGCCGACAACACGGGCTTTTTACGAGCTAGAAAAACTGTGGTCGCTGCGCCCCAGCTCCGCTGCTGAAAATGAAGTCGATATCGACCTCGATGAAAATGATTGATCATTGGTTACCCCTAGCAGCCGGTAGTGTGACTTGAGGCTGCGTATTATTGCTGTCGGCAGTAAAATGCCGGGTTGGGTGCAAAGCGGCTACGATGAGTATGCCAAGCGTTTACCCAATGAATTTCATCTTGAGCTGGTCGAGGTTCCGCTCGGTGCGCGGCGTAAGAATGAGGCCCCGGATCGTGCCATCGCCACTGAAGGCGAGGCTATGCTCAAAGCCATAAGCCAGGGTGACCGTGTCATTGCACTGGAAGTAAAGGGCAAACCGTGGGGTACTGACCAGCTGGCGCGCAATCTTCGTGATTGGCAGGGCAGTGGCGATAACTTTAGTTTGTTGATTGGTGGCCCCGATGGGCTGGCCCAACCGTGCATAGCTCGGGCAAATATGAGCTGGTCTCTGTCGGCGTTGACTCTGCCCCACCCCCTGGTGCGTATTATTTTGATTGAGCAGCTCTATCGGGCCTGGTCAATTAATGCGGGGCACCCCTACCACCGTTAGGGAGCCATCGTTAGATATCGAACAATAAAAAATATACGGGTGCCGGCGAGTTTGGCATCATAAATCGCTTTATTTTTTACAGGCAAAATTTTTTGTGGCCGGGAATTTATTCAGCTAAAAATGGCAGATTTCAGCACCCTGAAAAATCCTCAGTTGGAGTCTCGGCTCTATACCGCACGCGCCATTTTTACCCTGTTGGTGGTGATGTTGATGCTGGGTGTTTTATTGTGGCGCTACCACGATTTACAGATTAATCGGCACCAGGATTTTGCGACTCTAGCCGACAATAACCGTATTCATGTGCGAGCCCTGCCGCCGGCGCGAGGTTTAATTTACGATCGCAATGGCGTATTGCTGGCCGATAATCGCCCGGGTTTTACCCTGTCGATAGTCGTTGAGCGGACTAAAGATCTGGAGCAATTACTCAGTGATGTGGGTGAGTTGCTGGTTTTTAAAGATACGGAATTGGCGCGCTTTGAAAAACTTGTTAAGCGTCGCCGACCTTACGAATCAGTGCCCCTACGTTTCAATCTCAGTGAGGCAGAGCAAGCGCTTATCGCAGTTAACGAACACCGCTTGCCCGGGATTGAAGTTTCTGCGCAACTTATCCGAGAATATCCTTTGGGCCAGGAGCTGGCCCATGTGCTCGGCTACACAGGGCGCATTAATGAGCGCGAATTAAAACGTTTCGATCCCAAGCGTTATAAGGGTTCGCACATGACGGGTAAAACAGGGCTGGAAAAGTTTTACGAAGAGCAGTTGCTCGGTGAAGTCGGCTATGAAAACGTCGAGACTAACGCTCGGGGCCGGGTGATGCGGGTGCTCGAGCGCATAGACCCTGTACCGGGAGCCGATTTACAGCTGTATCTCGACAGTCGCTTGCAAAAGGTCGCTATCGATGCCCTAGGAGAGGAGCGCGGAGCTGTGGTTGCCCTCGATACGGTGACTGGAGGGGTGCTCGCACTGGCCAGTATGCCGTCTTATGACCCCAATCTTTTTGTGACGGGCATTTCCACAAAGGCCTATAAAGCCTTGACCAGCTCCCCCGCGCAGCCGCTGTTTGATCGCGCTTTACGGGGGCAATACCCGCCGGGTTCGACAGTGAAACCGGTGTTTGGTCTGGCTGTCCTCGATTCGGGTACGGTGAGTATGGGTTATCGCATTTATGATCCGGGTTTCTACCAGTTGGAGAATAAAGAACATAAATATCGTGACTGGAAGCGTGGTGGTCATGGCAGCAAAATTAGCCTTTACGATGCCATTGTGCAGTCCTGTGATGTGTATTTTTACGACACGGGCTTTCGCGCCGGCATTGATGTGCTTCACGACTACGGAACACGTTTTGGCTATGGGGTTAAAACGGGTATCGACCTGCCTGCTGAGGCGCAGGGTATTATGCCTTCCCGGGACTGGAAGCAAGGTGTTCGGGGGCGAGCTTGGTATCCCGGTGACACCATTAATGTCAGTATTGGCCAAGGTTTTATGTTGGCTACGCCTCTACAGATGGCAGTGGCAGTGAGTCGCTTGGCAACCCGGGGTGAGGTGCGAGAACCTCAATTGGTTAGAGCGGTTGGTAACGAAACGGCGGTGGCGGTGTCTCAGCCTGCAATGATTGAAATTCCCGACCGTTATTGGGATCTGGTGCTCGATTCGATGGTTGGGGTGGTGAGGGATTTACGCGGTACTGCTCGCCGTGCAATTGGTAAAATCGACTATTCCATGGCGGGTAAAACCGGCACCGCACAGGTGGTTGGTATTAAACAGGATGAGAAATACGATGCCAGTAAGCTCGCCAAGTTACAGCTCGACCACGCCCTCTTTATCGCCTTCGCGCCCGTTGAAAACCCCCGTATCGCCGTGGCGGTGATTGTTGAAAATGGCGAGCACGGCAGTTCCACGGCGGCACCGGTAGCGCGCGATGTGATTAATGCCTATTTCAACTATTATCCTGAGCCGGTCGAAACTGGCGAGACTGAGGAGGACAATGCCTTATTAGCACCGTCCAGCCCAATCGAGAGTGTTCATGAGTCAGGGTGATTTTAAGCGCAGTTTGAAGGAACATGGCTCCCCAGTTTATGGCGAGCATAAGAGCTGGCTGGCTCTGCGTGTCGATTTCCCTCTATTGTTGCTGCTATTGCTATTAATGGCGATAGGCATTTTTGTTCTTTACAGCGCCAGTGGTCAGGATCTTAGCTACGTCAAACGGCAAAGTGTTTTTATGGGCATTGGTCTGGTCGCCATGCTAGTGGTGGCGCAGTTTGAACCAAGGTTTATGCAGCGCTGGGCCTTTGTTCTCTATATCGGCGGGGTAGGTTTACTGATTGCAGTGATTTTTGCCGGTGTCGGAGCTAAGGGCGCGCAGCGCTGGCTTGATCTGGGCTTTTTTCGCTTTCAACCTTCGGAGATGCTGAAGGTGGCTGTGCCCCTGATGCTTTCTAGTTACCTTGGCCAGCGTGTGTTGCCGCCGCGCTTTAAGCACGTCTTTGTGGCTTTATTGTTGGTCGGCACACCGGCCATTCTGGTGGGTATACAGCCTGATTTAGGCACTGCGTTGCTGATTTTTGCGGCCGGTTTTTTTGTACTTTTCCTTGCTGGCCTGGGTAAAACGTATTTGCTCGGTGCACTATGTTTTGCTCTCAGTGTCGCACCGGTGTTCTGGTTTTATCTACTTCGCGATTATCAGAAAACACGGATTTTGACCTTGCTTGACCCTCAGTCAGACAAGCTGGGGGCGGGCTGGAATATTATTCAATCGACGACTGCTATTGGTGCTGGGGGTAGTTCCGGTAAGGGCTGGATGCAAGGCACCCAGTCGCAGCTCGATTTTTTGCCCGAGAGCCATACCGATTTTATTATTGCTGTACTGTCTGAAGAGTTCGGTTTTACCGGAGTCCTGTGTTTATTGCTGGTGTATGTGCTGATTATATTCAAAGGCATGATAATTAGTATTAACGCTCAAAGCATGTTTAGTCGTCTACTGGCAGGTAGCATTACACTGACATTTTTTGTCTATATTTTTGTCAATATGGGGATGGTTTCCGGTATTTTACCGGTGGTGGGTGTGCCCCTGCCAATGGTGAGTTACGGTGGCACGTCTATTGTGACCCTGATGCTGGGGTTTGGTATGCTGATGGCCGTCAGCAAAGAAAGAAAAAGGATGGGTGAACAGCTGTGAAATCAATAGTAAAAACAGGGCTCGTTGGTTTATTAATGGCTTTGTTGGCGAGTGTCGGGCTGGTTAGTGCCGACTCTGAAAGAAATTATTCAAACAATGCAAAAGCCGAAGCGTTTATAGAGCGTATGGTTGCCGAGCATGGTGCTGATCGCGCTGAGTTGCAGGCCTTGTTTAGCGGTGTGCAGTATAAACAATCCATTATTGACGCCATGACTCGTCCCGCTGAAAAGGTTAAATTGTGGAAGGATTATCGAAAGATTTTTCTCACTGAAAAACGTTTGCGTCAGGGTCTACAATTTTGGCGAGAACAACGCCCCTGGCTAGAAAAAATGCAGGCTGATTATGGCGTCCCCATCGAATATGTGGTCGCAATTATTGGTGTTGAAACCTATTACGGCAGAATCACTGGCAATTATCGAGTCGTCGACGCCCTTTCCACACTGGCTTTTGATTACCCGGCGCGCAGTCCTTTTTTTACCAAAGAGCTGGAGCACTTTCTACTACTGGCTAAAGAGCAAAATCTCGATCCCGCGACGCTGAAGGGCTCTTATGCTGGGGCTATGGGCTACGGTCAGTTTATGCCTTCCAGTTACCGCGCTTACGCGGTTGATTACAATAATGATGGCGTCGCCGATATTTGGGCTGATCCTGCCGATGCCATTGGTAGCGTTGCGAATTATTTTGTGCGCCACGGCTGGCAGCGTGGCGAAGGTGTGGTGGTGCGAGCAAGAATTAGTGCTGACTACAGCAGTGAAGGCGTTAACAAACTGGTCAAGCCAGCATTAACTTTGGCTCAATTGGCTGAACGGGGTTTTACACCAGTGTCTGAGTTGAGCTCTGAGATGAAAGCGATTCCCCTGCGTTTACAGGGGCAGGCGGGGGTCGAGTTTTGGCTCGGTCTGCAAAATTATTACACGATTACGCGCTATAACCACAGCTTTCGCTATGCCATGGCCGTTACTCAGCTGGCTGAACAGATTGCTGAGGAGATGAGCAAGGGTGGCTGAAATTATTTGCCCTTACATTATTGGTAGCGGGTCTATTACTAAAGCAGGTATTGGGGCCTTAAAACTGGCTCATCTATGGTTGTTGATGAGTGCAGCTCTACTAGTGTTTAGTTTGAGTGGTTGTCAGAGTGGTGACTCTTTTTCACGCTTGAAAGACAGCGGTCCAAGCCACGAGGTTGACGTCAGTCAGATAGAAAACGCCGTTCCCCGCGTTGACCCCATTACGATTGCCGGCAACAAAAACCCCTATACCGTCAACGGTGTTACCTATCAATTGATGCCTGCTGCAAAGGGCTACCGGGAGGAGGGTATGGCCTCCTGGTACGGCAATAAATTTCATGGACGTAAAACCTCAAATGGAGAAACTTACGACATGTACGGCATGACCGCCGCCCATAAGACTCTGCCAATACCCGCTTATGTTCGGGTCACTAATTTGGCCAATGGGCGACAAATTATCGTTCGTGTTAATGATCGTGGCCCCTTCCACGGCGGGCGGATTATTGACCTGTCATATGCGGGCGCTAAAAAACTCGGTTATGCCAATAGCGGTACAGCTCGGGTTAGAGTAGAGGCAATAGACCCCGCCAACTTTCAGCCCAACAGCGTGTCGCTACCGAGCTTGAGTGCACAAGTCGATAAGTCTGAAAAAAATCAGTCTTTAGCGGTGGCCTCGAGGCTAGCACCACTTACTACCAGTGTATCCGCTACCACTAAAAAACACGCCGCCCAACCTTTCTTACAAGTCGGTGTTTACCGCTCGATGAATTCGGCAAGACAGTTGCAAGATCAGCTCTCATCAATAACCACCTTTCCGGTCTCCGTGCGTCGTTTTGGGAAGGTCAAATCCCCTGTTTTTAAAGTTTGGATTGGCCCCATTGTTGACCAACTACAGTTAGCGGCACTTCGTAATCGCCTGATAGAGCAGGGGCGATATAAACCATTTGTGGTTAATGCTGTCCGAGATATTTAGTGGTCTATTTAATCGCCTTACTAAAGGGCAGTGTGTTTGCCCATGTTATTATCACGCCCGCTTAATTAAGACTGCGCTTGAGAAAATACCCTTTTAAAGTTTGGCTGCACAATAGCCAAAACCAGTTTAAAAATAAGGTTTAGGATTATGTTGAAAACCCTTTCTGCACTGCTTATCTCGATGTGTTTTGTGGTGACGAGCGCGCAGGCTCAGACTTTGATTCCCGCCTCACCGCAATTGGCAGCTAAGTCCTGGATACTAATTGATGCCAATACCGGGCGAGTATTAGTTGAGGAAAATGCCGACTTACCTTTGCCGCCAGCTAGCCTGACAAAAATGATGAGCACCTATGTGGTGGCGGGTGAAATGGCCAGTGGTAAATTTAGCCATGCCGACAAAGTACCCATTAGCGTTACCGCCTGGAAAATGGGTGGTTCTAAAATGTTCGTGCGCGAGGGCACGGAGGTCGCCCTGGGTGATTTGCTGAAAGGCATTATTATCCAGTCGGGCAACGACGCCACAGTGGCGCTTGCCGAATATTTGGCGGGCAGCGAAAGCGCCTTTGCTGATGTCATGAATCAGCAAGCTGTGTTGCTGGGTATGAATAGTAGTAACTTCGTTAATGCCACCGGCTGGCCTGCCGAGGGGCACGTTACCACTGCTCGGGATTTATCCTTATTGGCTCAGGCCATAATTAATGAGCACCCTGAGCATTACGCGTTGTATTCTGAGAAGTATTACGAATACAACGGCATTAAACAGCCTAATCGTAATCGTTTGTTGTGGCGCGACAAGTCCGTCGATGGCATGAAAACAGGCCATACTGAGGAGGCGGGTTATTGCCTGGTGGCCTCTGCCGAGCGCAATGGTATGCGTTTAATATCGGTGGTGATGGGTACGCGCAGCGAAGAAGCGCGAGCTCAGGAGTCGCAAAAGCTATTGACCTACGGTTTCCGTTACTACGAAACCGCTAAAGTATTTAGTGCTGGCGATGTGCTGCAGGCGGATAACCGTGTCTGGTTTGGCAAGCAAGATAGTGTTGATTTAGTACTCGCGGAGGATGTGTTTTTGACCTTCCCCCGTGGTGCGATAAAGCAACTGGTAAGCAATATTCATGTCGACGCCACCCTGGAAGCGCCCCTGACGCAACAGCAGGAGCTGGGGCGTTTGGTGGTCACTTATAAGGATGATGTACTGGTCGACAAAAAACTGGTCGCCGCTCAGCCCATCGCCGAGGCGGGTTTTTTCTCACGCCTGTGGGACAGGCTGGTGCAGTTTGTGATGAGTCTTTTATGAGGTCAAGCGTTATGAGATCGTTTCCCTGTGAAGCCGAGACCATGAAATTAAATACATGAGGTTGCTATGACAGATCCCGAAGCGCCGCGTATTGAGTTTCCCTGTGACTACCCGATTAAAGTCATGGGTGAAACTTGCGAAGAGTTTCGCGAACATGTGTTCACCGTAATGGAGCGACATGCGCCGGGTTTCGACCAGACCAGGGTGAGCATTCGCGATAGTCGTAAAGCCACTTATCAATCGGTGACAGTTACCATTACTGCTACCGGAAAGGATCAGTTAGAGGCTATCTTTGTCGACTTAAAAGCCAGTTCTAGAGTGCGGATGGTATTGTAAATATGTCGGTAAATGAGGCTTATGTCAGCTTTGCCTGAAACGTCTATCACTGTTTGTCAATTGGGCTTGCAGCCTTATGATCGGGTGTTTACAGCGATGAAAGACTATACTGAATCGCGCACTGATCAATCTCCCGATCAGCTCTGGGTGGTTCAGCATCCCCCGGTATTTACACAGGGGCAGGCGGGTAAAGTAGAGCATCTGCTCATGCCCGGTGATATTCCAGTGCTAAAGGTTGACCGTGGAGGGCAGGTGACCTATCACGGCCCTGGGCAGATGGTGGTTTACACCTTGATTGATTTAAAGCGGGCGGGGCTCAATGTACGTGAACTGGTCAGTGCCATTGAGCTGAGCTTAAAAGCCTTGCTGG
>JBFHDT010000062.1:0-8713 GCA_041584575.1 Porticoccaceae bacterium | reverse complement strand
GTATCTCATAATCTTCCGGGTTGTTGTCAAAGCTCGCAAAGCCCCCGTCCAGAATGAGGCTAATGGCCGGGTTGAAACTGTTTTTCCCAGAGACTACAGGCTTGGAAGTGTTGCTTTGCTCTACCTTTACGGCGAGTTTTTGAGTTTTTTCATTGGCCTGCTGTGCACTTTGTTCTGCTTTTAGTAAGCGATCTTCCAAAGCCTTAATGGCCTGCCCATATTCTTTTTTAAGTGCTTCAAGTTGTTGCTTCATGGCTTCAGTTTCACTGTCAGCCAAAGTCAGAGTTGAATTAAATAAAGTGGCTGTTATAGCAGCCATTAATAAAGGTTTACCCATGAGTACTTCTCCCGTAAATGGAATACATTAGCCCCAGGCTTGAGCGCTGGCAGCGGTAAAATTTGTATTTATTATCTTGGGAAAGGCGGAGCGCGGGAGAGGTAAGGCGGGGTGCTAAGGCTTGAGAAAACTCTGAAAAAACTTGCGGGAAGACGTGTGTTGTTTGGCAGAGGAATTGTTTTTACAGTGTGAGAAATTAAAGCATTGCCTAGTTTTTCACACTGTAAAAATATTTGGCACGATTGTTCTTGAGCGTGGGAAAGGTGCTCTATTGAGTGAGTAAACACACCAAGCTGGCCTATAAGCAATAACATGCTTATAAGCGCTATTTTAATGGTGGCGCGGTTTCGTTTGATCATTTATCTGGTTGACATTATCACGGAATTTTAGGACTACTGATGTCCCCAATCTAAACTCTAGCACGCCTAGCCTGGTGTAGATAGACCACCGTTGACACTCAAAGTTTGCCCGGTGATGGCATCAGAAGCTGGGCTGGCAAAAAATGCAATGGTCTCAGCGATATCTTCACACTGCACATCAAAAATCATGCGTTTTTTTAATTTATCGAGCATGCCTTTTTTGTGATTGCCTGCTGCATCTTTTTCGTCCTGCAGCGGCTCTGAGCTTTCTCCCCAGCGAGGAATAGCGTCGGAGATAAAGCTCATCGAGACTGCGTTAATACGGATTTTATCGCGGCCCAGTTCTCGAGCCAGTGCCCGTGACATTTGCATCATGCCAGCAGTTGAGCCGCCGATCATCGATTCCCCTACTGTGGCGATGCGCCCGGCATCCGTGCCCACTAGGACTACTTTGCCGCCGCCAGCTTTGCTCATATGCGGTGTCACAGCTTTCAGCGCATAGGCGCGAGTCAGCCAGTGGGTTTTAATATAATAATCAAGATCATCGGTGCTCATTTCCTGAAACAGACGAAAGGGTAGGGAGTCCTGACTGGCACCCGCACCACTGGCCACTAGAATGTCAATT
This sequence comes from Porticoccaceae bacterium, assembly GCA_041584575.1. GTDB lineage: Bacteria > Pseudomonadota > Gammaproteobacteria > Pseudomonadales > Porticoccaceae > Reddybacter. The sequence continues at coordinate 7,392 of JBFHDT010000062.1, read as the reverse complement.
TTCCCCAGCCGCTCTACAATCCTGTCGGCCATTTGCGTCATGGCATCTACCTGGGTGAGGTCGGCCTGCTCAAAAATCGCAGAGCCTCCTGCAGCAGTGATTTCCTCAACAACGCTCTTGCCGGCCTCTTTATTGCGACCATTAATAATCACAGTGGCGCCGAGGCTGGCGAGCTTATGGGCGCTGGCGCGGCCAATATAAGCGGTGGAGCCGGTGATTAGAGCAACTTTTCCCGAGAGATCGAAAGTGGCGAGTGACGGTGTTTGTGGGCGCATGTTGATTTTAACCTTGTTGTGTTTCTGAAGTTTGCGAGTCTAATCGACGTGGGCTCACCGGAGAAGCCTGTAAGCGCGACTACGTAGTTTTAAACAGTGTGTCTTCAATGAGGTAGATCGCCTAGAATGTGTGGTTGTTTCTTTATATGAGCTTGCTTTGCCCGCTGCTCTAGCTTGTAAAAATCATACTAAGTAATGAGGGTTTTATGTATTTAACGCAAACATTGCGTCGCTCGGCCCAACGGCGGCGATCTGCAACAGTTCTGGTCTGTGGTGAGAAAAACCTGACCTGGGGCGACTTCGAAAACCGATGTTCTCGTTTGGCAGCAGGTCTTGTTACCTCTGGACTAAAGGTAGGAGACAGGGTGGCTATGCTGTCCCACAATTGCGCGGAGTATTTCGAATTTAGCTTTGCTGTGCCCTGGGCGGGCGGTGTCATTGTGCCATTGAATAATCGTCTGGGCAGCGAGGAGTTGAGTTTTATTCTTGATGATTCGGGTGCACGTTTATTGATTGCCGACGTGCACTTTAAAGAACTGATTGATGGTTTTTTACCTCAATTATCCAGTCTTGAAGAGGTAATATATTTTGACCCTGACAATGAAAATACTGATTACGAAACACTGATTAAGGAGCACCAGCCGCTGCAAGACCAAGAGCGAGGGTACGAAGATAGCGCCGGTATTTTATATACCAGCGGTACTACTGGGCGCCCCAAAGGAGCAGTGCTAAGTCATCGGAATTTAATCGCCAATGCCATGGGGGCCTCGCTAAATTCAGGCTTTAATGAAGACACTGTTTATTTGCACGCCACACCTTTATTTCACGCTGCGGGTGCCTCGCGGGTTTACAGCATGATTGGTGCTGGCACCACCAATATTATTCTTCCAACATTCGAGGTGTCGGCGCTATTGGGGGCTATCGAAAAGCACCGTGTTACAGCGTTGCTATTAGTTCCCACCATGATTAATCGTTTGGTTCATCATGAAGATTTACATGAATTTGATTTGTCGAGCTTGCGAAATATTAGTTACGGCGCTTCACCGATGCCGCAAACGGTACTGAAAAAAGCCCTGGAAGAATTACCCCATGTCTCTTTTACCCAAGCTTACGGTATGACGGAGTTGTCACCGGCAGCGACGTTTCTCGAGGCTCGTTACCATGTGCTAGAAGGCCCCGATGCTGGGCGTCTTGCCTCCTGTGGGCAAGCGGTTTTCAATGCCGACGTACGTATTGTCGACGAAAACGATCGGCCTCTGTCAGACGGTGAAGTAGGCGAGATCGTGGTCAAAGGGCCCATGGTGATGCAGGGCTATTGGCAAAATCCGGAGGCCACCGCCGAGGCTATTCGCGATGGTTGGATGCACACGGGTGATGCTGGTTATCGTGACAGCGAGGGCTTTTTCTACATTGTCGATCGTATTAAAGACCTGGTGATTACTGGCGGTGAAAACGTCTCTTCGGTAGAGGTCGAGAACTGTATCTATCAGCTCGATGAAGTGAGTGAGTGTGCCGTGTTTGGTATCCCTCATGAGGATTGGATAGAAACCGTACATGCCGAGGTGGTCACCAAGCCTGGCAGTAGCATTACAGAAGCTGAGATTATCGCCCATTGCAAAAGCCAGATGACCACGTTCAAGTGCCCACGTAGCGTGGTTGTTCGGAGCCTGCCATTGCCGATTTCTGGCACTGGTAAAATCATGAAGAATGAACTTCGCAAGCCCTACTGGCAGGGGCGTGATCGAAAGGTTTAAGCATACGGTCACGGCAGCCGTCCTTGGTGACGGTTTGCGCTTTTTCATCTTTTTCTTTGACTGATATCAACTGGGGTCAATTTAAAGAATATTTTTGATAATAATAACTATTATCAAATGATAATCACTTGTATTTGGGTTTTTCGCTGTGTAATATCGCCTTCGTTCTCAAGGCTGGGTAGGGTTTTCCGGCGTTTAAAACAATGACTAGGAGATTGAACGTAGATGAAAAATATAGTGACTGCCGCAGTTCTTGGTACAGCCATTTGTGTTTCCACCCCGTTACTCGCCGCTGAAAAAGCCGACGAAGCCGTATCAATGGCGCAAATTTTGGAGCTGCTAAAAACGCAGCAACGTGAAATTGACGCCTTAAAAAAGGAACTTGCCGAGACCAATAAACAGGTCGTTATCAGTGAGCAAAAAATTGAAGCTACCGCTGACACTATCGAATCAGTCGCCACAGCTAGTGAAGGTTACGCAAAAGTTGCCAGCTGGGCAGAGAAAACTCAAATTGGAGGCTACGGTGAGCTGCACTACAATGACAAAAATGGCAGTGATAATCAGGTCGACGCTCATCGCTTTGTACTCTTTATAGAGCATGAGTTTACGGATAACGTACGGTTTTTCTCAGAACTTGAATTGGAACATTCCATTGCCGGTGAAGGCCAAACAGGTGAGGTTGAACTAGAGCAGGCCTATATCGAATGGGATTACGCTAAAAACCATAGTGCGACTTTTGGTCAGTTTCTTATTCCCGTGGGTCTGATCAATGAAACCCATGAACCCGACACCTTTTATGGTGTTGAGCGCAATTCGGTTGAGAAAAACATTATTCCCGCCACCTGGTGGGAGGCTGGAATTATGCTTGGCGGTGAAATTGCCCCCGGCTTAAGTTATGACCTGGCGATGACAAGTGGTTTGGAAACGCCGACTTCGGGTAAAAATGCCTATCTACCGAGAAAAGGCCGTCAGAAGGTAGGTAATGCCACGGCAGAGAACTTTGCCTACACGGGTCGACTGAAATATACCGCTATTCCCGGACTCGAGCTGGCTACAACGCTGATGTATCAGGACGATATCGCCCAGGGCATGGGTGGCGATGATGCCAGTGCATTTTTGTGGGAAGCCCATGGGGTTTACCAAGCCGGTGATTTTTCTTTGCGGGCGCTATACGCCATGTGGGACATCGAGGGTGATGATGCCGAGGCACTGGGTCGTGATGAGCAGGATGGGTGGTACATTGAGCCGTCCTATAAGTTGACGCCCAGGTTGGGTTTCTTTGCTCGTTACAGCGAGTGGGATAATAATGCCGGTGACAGCGTCGATACAGAAATTGAAGAATGGGACCTGGGCCTTAACTTCTGGCTGGTTGAGAATGTGGTCTTTAAGGCCGATTGGGCTAACCAGAAAAATGGCGAAGATAGCTTTAACCTGGGCATTGGCTGGAGCTTTTAACTGCTAACTGATACTTAGCTATTAAATTGACGAAAAGGTTTGCTCAAGGGGGTCGCTCTTGAGCACCTTTTTTTGTGTTACGCAGAGCGTAATGAAGAGTGCTATGACACAATTTAAACAACTTAGCATTATGATGTTTTGCCTTTTACCTTTTAGCGTGTTGGGCAAAGGTGTCTACATGACGCCAGAAGATTTTCTGGCTGAGTCTTTTTCCTCCCAGCAACCGTTAATTCAATCGCTGTGGCTAACGGACGATATTCGCGATAGTGCGAAACAAATACTTAATCATGCTTACCCAGGTTTACGTATTCGCTATTGGCACTGGAGTGAAGAGGGTAGGCAACGCACTGCCTGGATTATGAATGAAGTCGGTAAAACTCGGCCCATTACTATCGGCATTACTATCGCTGATGGCAAAATTGAGCGCGTGCGGATTCTGGAGTTTCGTGAAAGCCGTGGTGCAGAGGTGCGTATGGCCTTTTTTACCCGTCAGTTTGTCGGTCTTACACTGGAGTCACCGAAAAGTCAGCTCAGTGGAAATATTGATGGTATTACCGGGGCCACACTGTCAGTTAAAGCGGTCAAGAAAACCGCTCGTTTTGCTCTTTATTTACACCAGCTCGTTACCCGTGATGTGTCCGCGGTTGGCGAGGACGTGGTGAGTGAGAAAATGGTAGCGCTACCGTGATACCAGCTGGCGCTAATTATTCTTTGGTTAACCATGCTGCCTGAGTTACTCAAGCGCTGGCATGGGCGCATGGGTGTGATCGCAGCTTCTTTCGTATTGCTATTGGCTTTCACGGGTCTTTGTTTAAATCATGTGTCGAGCTGGGGTTTAGATACTAAAGCGCTCCGTTCACCCGTTTTATTAGCTGTCTATGGTATGGCAGAGGTTGACTCTGTCGTTAGCTACCCTCTCGCTGATGCCTACATCAGTGAGGCCAATGGCCAGCTTTTTTATCAAGCTAAAGCAATCGATAGCTGTGAAGGTTCCTTGGTGGGAGCTCTGGAGTTTGGCTCAACAACAGCTCCGCAAATTGTCGTTGCATGTGGGCAGGAGTTGCTGCTTTTTTCCTCGGCTTTTCAACTGATAGAAAAAATTGGAGCGGCCTTTGGTTTACCCGCTGCGGTGCAAAGAATAGCCCTTGCAGATGATGAGCTGCTTATCGACACAAGTCGTGGGTTATTTTTCGTCGACCTCAATGCTCTGAGCTGGACGGCTGTAGAAGAGGGCGATACACCGAGTTCTAGCCAGTGGTCAAAAGTCGCTCAGACACCAGAGACTTTAAAGCGAGAACTGGCTGAAAGCATCGATAGAGAAGAAATTACCTATGAGCGTCTACTGCTCGATATTCATAGTGGCCGAATACTCGGTGAGTGGGGCATTTATCTCGTGGATGCCATGGCTCTGCTTTTTATGTTGCTCGCTATCAGTGGCCTGGTTCTTTGGCGGAAAGGCAGAAAGGTTTAAAACAGGGCTCTACAGGCGGCCAGGCTTATTACCTGTGAACGTATCTCATGCGAGCTTATTGAAGATTCCGCTGGCGCAAGTAATAAAAGCCATTTTCAAAGCGCTCAAATATTTGATCCACGCCAGGGTGTTTAACCGGCTCGGTATAAGGGTCAATAATCAGGTTTTGCTGGGCAACATAGGTGGTATGAATGGCGTTGTCGACTAGCACGTGATACCAGGGTTCGTCTCGTGGTGGGCATGATTTAGCCATCTGCTGATACCACTGTTCGCTGAGCATGAATACCGGATCAACCTCATAGATCACACCGCGATAGCCAAACAAGCGATGATGGATAAGTTGACCAATAGTGAACTTGGATGAGTTGCTCATAGGTCTCTACACGTCATCTTCATGCTTTGCTCGCACAGCGGGTAAACCGTCAGCGTCTATCGATATATCGAGTAAAATGGGCCTGCAGCAAACAAAGCAATCTTCAATATAGCTTTGTTCATTTTCAGAACAGTCGATGACAAGCTCGATTGGCTCGGCGCAGTAAGGGCAGGTGGTATTGATAGTTTCAAGTAAAGACATAACGGTATTTGTGGCCTGCCTAAGGTGGCGGTAAATAGTGATAAATCAGCCTGCCGATAAGTCGGACAATAATAAAAATGACTGCGACACTTACCTTATAGTTGATCATCCCCGCGGATGCAATTTCGATGAGCGAACGCGATATTTAAAAATTCGGGTTTTGTCAGTCACTGAGATAAATTGAACCGCCAGCGGCTTTGAGCTTTAATGTCGTGCTCAGCGGCTGGGCCGTTGCAGATACTTATTGATGTCAACTTACGGAGGTGAACATGGCAGAAGCATATATTGTTGGTGCATTGCGCACGGCGACAGGTAAAAATAGAGGGCGATTAAGCCAGACTCACCCGGTTGACCTGGGTGGTATGTTAGTTGATGGTTTGCTCGATCAAGTCGGCATTGACCCCGAAAATGTCGATGATTTGATTTTTGGCTGTGTTTCCCAAAACAGTGAGCAGGCGGGTAACGTGGCGCGTAACGTGGCATTGGCTTCGAAACTGGGTGAGTCAGTGCCCGGCGTTTCTGTCGACCGCCAGTGTGGTTCCGCTCAACAGGCGATTCACTTTGCCGCACAGGCCGTAATGTCTGGAACTCAGGATGTCGTTATCGCCGGTGGTGTGGAGTCAATGAGCCGAGTGCCGATGTTCTCCAATATTGCTGACAGTGCCAAGCAGGGTCGCGGCATGCCCAAAAGCGAACGCCTGGAAGAGCGCTATCCAGGTATTGAGTTTAGCCAGTTTATGGGTGCTGAATTACTCGCCTCTAAGTATGAATTGACTCGTGAAGAACTGGACAACTTTGGTTATCAAAGCCATATGAAAGCAGTGGATGCCACGGAGTCGGGTCGTTTCCGCGAAGAGATTATGCCCATAGAAGTGACCCTTGAAGGCGGTATTTCTTTCACTCACGACGCCGATGAAGGCATTCGCCCTAACGCTAACCTTGAAGCCCTGGCTGGCCTTGAGCCGCTGGCAGAGGGTGGGATGATTACCGCTGGTTCTGCCAGTCAGATTAGTGATGGTTCTGCGGCAGTGATGATGGCTAACGCCGATTCTGTTAAAAAGTATGGCTTGAAGCCTCGCGCCCGCATACACTCGCTGTCTGTCGTCGGTTCCGATCCAGTGATTATGCTCGAAGGTCCCATTCCCGCGACCCAAAAAGCCCTCGAAAAGGTCGGTTTAAAAATCGAAGATATCGATCTTTACGAAATCAACGAAGCCTTTGGTTCAGTTCCACTGGCCTGGGCCAAAGCCGTTGGCGCGGACCTCAATAAACTCAATGTTAATGGCGGTGCACAGGCCAATGGCCACCCGTTGGGTTGTACCGGTGCCAAGCTAATGACCACTTTGTTGAATGAGCTTGAGCGTCGTAAAGGTCGTTATGGCTTGCTGGCAATTTGTGAAGGCGGTGGTACGGCTAATTGCACTATCATCGAAAGACTTGATAGTTAGTCACCGTTAGACTAAATAAACGACATAAAAAAACCCGGGCATTCCCGGGTTTTTTTATGTCGTTTATTTATCGCCTAGCCTGCAAGTATTGCCTAATGAGGTAGGGTTGGCGAACACAGTGTAGCGCCTATTTGCTTTTGTGCTCGATAGTGACGTTTTATCTTTGCAGCACACCGAGATAATGGGTCATAGCGTTGCTAAAAGCCACATTTTCACCCATCAATCGGTAGGTAGTTCCTGTGGTTTACGCAGCCATCTAGGCTACAATTATCCCTGATGAGACGTTACACCAGCGAGTTCATGACTTGCTATTAACGAATTAATCCACGTATTAGCAAGTCGCGGGTTTGCGTCTGATTGGAATCATCGCTATCAACAATGGTCGTATAAAAGCAGTGTTAATAAAAGAGGGAGC